>CAIJYR010000238.1 GCA_903824965.1 uncultured Thiotrichales bacterium | reverse complement strand
TACAATATGTTACTATAATCATCTCGTCCATTTTACTTCCCCATCGGCAACCAATAGATTGATTACTATAAGGCTACATTAATCCATTACCTCTTGGAAGGATTCTGATGGTGGTCATAGGTGGCAACTTGGGTTAAATAAGCTCATCGCAGCAATTGCGATCAACCCGCCGAGGTAGTACAAAACATGGGTCAAGTAAAAGCCAGCCGTGTTGCTTGTGCGTTCTGACAAAAACGCCCAGATTTGTTCGGCTTGCTGCTCTGTGAGCAGGTCACGATCCACGGCTTCTTGGAGGGTGCTTCGATTCAGTTCCATGGGTGTGTGTACCGAATAGGGGGATATAAAAAATCGAGCACAAAGCACAAATATGATTAGCGATGGCCGTCCTCATGGCAGCGCGAGTATACCATTTTCTCGCCGCTTTTCACGAAGACCCCGTCTTTAATGTCTTGTTCAACGGTACCGTCTCTGATAATGTACCCCTCTTCTACTGAACGAGTATTCTTATCGATCTCTTTATACGCAACCAGTACATAGACAGATGACTCACTGGAGGACACAGTAGAAGACAGTGCTAACGTTGTGTGGCTCTTCCCAGCCAAATAGAGTAGACCACCGGACACTTTGATCCCCAACACCTCCAGAAAGATCTGTGATGTAAGGATGTTTTCTTTTGGATTAGCATCATAAATTTGGACAATGAACTTTTTATCACGCCATTGATACACAATCTTTGATTTCATTGCCGCGCAGTCAGTCGACCAAGTCCCTAGAAGAAACCGGACTGCGGAGGGTTCGATCTCACCAAGATAGCGATGACCATTTTTGGTACATTCTAAGAAGCCAGCATTGATCTTTTCTCCGTCTTGTGAGAAACACTCCGCATCAACAGCGTGGCTCATCAAGGCGAGTATGAGCATAAAGAATATTACGGACACGCGCATTTTTAATCCTGGCTGAGAAGATTGAGTTATTCGCTTTTAGGCGTAATTTTTGGCAATAGGTTCTTCAACGGAGCGTCAGGGATAGACGCTGCGATTTTACCAAAAAGCTTTTCGCGATTACGTAAGATCCAAGCAATACCAAGCGCCGCAGAATTCCCAACCACACACCCCGCCATACTTGCCGCCGCAAGGACGGGTACCGCTATTTCGGTAGCAGTCGCCGCATTACGACCACCCGTCGCAATAATGGCCGTGCTACTGAGAATAATCGTGCCAAGGATCGTAGTTGTTGCACCTATCATGCAGCCTAAACTCTGTAGTTCTGTATCAGAAACCACCAGATTCGCCTCTTTCGGCACCCCAAGAATGGATTCAAACCATTCGTGATCAGGGGCAGCTTTTTGGGTATCCGCCATCGCAGGCGTAGTCGCGCCCATCAAAACAAGTACCAGCATACCCCAACCAATACGACCACGAGACCTATACGAAACCATACCTACCGTTCTCCAAAACTTACCCATTTATCTCACAGTACAACTGACGAGACATCTGGTGTTCGGTTCCTGCTTCACAGAGGTCGGTTCCACCTTCGACGACCCCCTCTAGATCAACCACACAGCCACGCGAACACAGCTCGCACCAACCGATGATCCAACGCACCCAGGGTGTCGAATGACCACATTTTTATCACCCTTTCGCCCTTCAGAGTGCTACGGTTCTTCATGTATCGCTAGGCGCATGATACAATATGCGTTGTCTTCCTAGGGCGCAACTGCGAGCAGAGAACACGATGTTTGGTTTTGGGAAAAGCAAAAAAGATTTACCCGCTTCACCAGCTTCACCACCTGTACCCGCGCAAGAGCCTGTGCAGAGCGGTCGTTTGCTCGATCGCCTGAAGGATCGGCTGACCCGTACACGGGCGAACCTGACTGAGGGCTTGGCACGCCTCTTCACAGGACGTTACCGCCCCATCAGCGAAGAAGTGCTAGAAGAGGTCGAGGAACGCCTCCTGCTCGCCGATGTCGGTGCAGACGCAACCACCGCCATTCTGACGGATCTGCGTGCCCGCATGAAGCGCCAAGCACTGACCGACACCGAAGCACTTTACCAAGCCCTGCGGGAAAACATGCTTGCTATTTTGGCACCCTGTACCCACCCGCTTGTGATCCCAGGTACGATACGCCCCTTCGTGATCCTCCTGGTAGGTGTGAACGGATCGGGCAAAACCACTACCGTCGGTAAACTTGCCTTCCGGATCCGCCAAGAAGGGCTGAGCGTAGTGCTCGCTGCCGGGGATACTTTTCGGGCCGCTGCCGTCGAACAACTCAAGGTTTGGGGCGAACGAAACAACGTCCCTGTCGTTGCCCAAAGCCGTACCGCTGATTCTGCCTCTGTGATCCACGATGCATTTCATGCGGCACAGTCGCGTCACCTGGACGTCGTGATCGCAGACACCGCCGGACGTCTCCACACCAAATCCGGTCTCATGGAAGAACTCAAAAAGGTCAAAAGGGTGTTGGCCAAATTGGAGGAGACGGCTCCCCACGAGGTGTTGTTGGTCTTGGATGCCACAACCGGCCAGAATGCCCTGATCCAGGCCGAGCAATTCCACCAGGCCATGGGAGTAACAGGCATCGTCATCACCAAACTCGATGGTACTGCAAAGGGTGGCATTCTGTTTGCTATCGCGCAGCGCCTCCGTTTGCCCATCCGATTCATCGGGGTGGGGGAAGGACTGGAAGACTTGCGCGTATTTGATGCACGAGAGTTCGTGGACGCACTCATCGGCTCCGATACCACCAGCCACGAGACACCTGCGTGAATCCAAAAGGGGTGAAGCCAAAAGGCTACCAGGGCGGCTGGATGGCGCGTTTCTGTCGCGTCGTGATACTCGGCGGGATGATGATCCCACCTCTGATTGGCTATGCGGCTCTGCCCGACGGGAACGCAGACATTGCCTTCCAAGATCGACTGCGACACCTTGAAGAGGAATTGCGCTGTCTCGTTTGCCAAAACCAATCTCTTGCCGATTCACACGCTGAACTCGCCGCCGATCTGCGCCGTGAGGTCGAACGTCTCGCACAGCAAGGGAAAACCGACGAAGAAATCATCCTTTTTCTAAAAGATCGGTATGGCGATTTTGTAAGCTATCGCCCCCCCCTGACCACCACAACGCTACCCCTCTGGTTTGGCCCATTGCTGTTCTTCGGCATCGCAGCGACAGGGATCGTGGTCTACACCCGTCGTCGTAGCACTCCAAGCGCAGTGTGTGCGCTCTCCCCAGAAGAGACCGTCCGCGCCAGCACTTTGCTCGGACTGAACGACCCCAAAAGAGACGTATGATCATGGGCGGTGCTTGGACATTTTGGGGGCTGTGCGGTCTCATGACGCTCGGGGCAGTAGGAAGTTCTGTATGGCCTTGGTGGTCGCGCCGCTCTGGTGTCCCTTCAGAACCCGATGTGTCGGTGTACCAAGCGCGACTGGCCGATCTCGATATGGCCCTCGATTATCCGGCCATGACCCCCTCACAACGCGAACAAGAAAAACAGGCATTGATGGCGGAATTGTTGGAAGCTTTGCAAGAACCCACGGCCCCAAGCCCACAAAGCGGACGCTGGGTACGTTGGTTCATTGGGATCACGCTGCCGATCACGGCCTTCCTTCTGTATGCCTTGCTCGGAGGGGGTGCCTCCCTGCCCTTTGCAAATACCCCAGAAACCAGCGAGATCACGTCATCACAACGGCAGGTTATCGAGCGGATGGTCTCCAAGCTGAATGATCGCCTGGCCGCGAATCCCGCCGATGTGCGTGCGTTGGAGATGCTAGGCCGTTCCTACATGGCGCTTGCACGCTATCCCGAAGCGGTGCAATCCTATGCCCGCGCCATCGCAGAGACGACGGACAACCATGATCGAGATCGCTTGAGCGTCGATTATGTTGATGCCCGCTGGCTTGCGGGAATGTCTGCCTTTCAGACGGCCCAGTACACTGTAGCAGTCGCGTTCTGGACACCGATCAAGGCGCTATTGCCCCCCGAAGAGACCGAACTTCTCGCAAGAGTCACCCATGCCATTGCAGAGGCTGAGCAGCAAGCTGCCAGACCCACCCCCTGATGGACACAGATCCCTACGCCGTAATCCGTTCTATCCTGTTTCGCCTTGATCCGGAAACAGCCCATCGCTTGACCCTTACAATGCTGCCCTGGGTTCACCGATCGGGGCTGTTGACGAGCTTTTTGCCGCGCAAGATCGAGTGTCCCCGTGTGGTTATGGGCCTGCGTTTTCCCAATCCGGTCGGGCTTGCGGCGGGTTTGGACAAAGACGGAGAATGTTTTGAAGCTTTTGAGGCCATGGGTTTTGGGTTTGTCGAACTCGGTACTGTGACCCCTCGTCCCCAACCTGGGAATCCAGCCCCGCGTATGTTCCGTTTGCCAGGGGCGGAGGCACTCATTAACCGCATGGGTTTTAACAACCAGGGGGTGGATGCGCTCGTGGAACGCTTGCGGCGGCGGTCTTCTCAGAAGTCTCCGGGCATTGTCGGCGTGAACCTCGGTAAAAATCGTGATACTCCTTTGGAGCGTGCTGTGGAGGATTACCTGATTGGTCTGCGTCGGGTCTATCCCTATGCGGATTATGTGGCCATTAATCTTTCTTCTCCCAATACGCCACACTTGCGCCTCCTCCAGAACGATAGCACCCTGCCGCGTTTGCTTTCCACCCTAAAAGAAGAACAACAACACCTGACCGACGAATACGGACGCCGAGTCCCCATCGCCCTGAAGATCGCGCCCGACCTCTCCCCCGATGAGGTCGAAAAGATTGCACATACGCTCTTGGCACAAGAAATCGATGGAGTCATCGCCACCAACACGACCATCGATCGCACTGCTGTGGCTCACCTACCGCACGGAACCGAAGAGGGCGGATTGTCTGGAACGCCTTTGGGCGATTCCTCTACTGCTGTGATAAAAAGACTCTCGGCTGTCTTGGGTGGGCGTATCCCGATCCTTGGTTCGGGTGGTATCCTCACGCCAGAGGATGCCTTGGCCAAAACGAGGGCGGGTGCTTCTCTGGTGCAGGTCTATACCGGACTGATTTACCGTGGCCCCGCTTTGGTCGCAGCCATCGCGAGCGCATTGTGTGCTGAGGCTCCTTAAAACCTTTCTATCCGATACGGAGAATTGACAGGCGTGGACGTAAGACTTTCCCAGCGTATACAACGCATCAAACCATCCCCAACGCTCACCATGACCGCACGTGCGGCAGCCATCAAAGCTGCAGGTCGCGACATCATCGGTTTGGGGGCCGGGGAACCGGATTTCGACACTCCCGATCATATTAAAAAAGCGGCTGTGGATGCCATTCACCGTGGTTTTACCAAATACACGGCAGTGGATGGTATGCCTTCCCTAAAACGCGCCATCGTTGACAAATTCTCGCGGGAGAACCAACTCACCTACAGCCCATCGCAGGTCATTGTGTCTGTGGGTGGCAAACAGAGTTTTTTTAATCTGGCACAGTCTCTCTTGGATGCGGGCGATGAGGTGATCATTCCTGCGCCATACTGGGTTTCTTACCCAGACATGGTGCTGCTTGCGGATGGGGTGCCGGTCATTCTGCCAACGACCATTGATCAAGGGTTTAAGATGACCCCTGCTGCGCTGGAGGCGAGTATCACGGATCGGACGCGCTTGTTGGTCATCAACAGTCCTTCGAATCCCACAGGGATTTCCTACACACGTGCCGACTTGGAAGGCTTGGGTGAAGTGCTGCGCCGTTTCCCGCATGTCATGATTGCGACCGACGATATGTACGAACACATCCGTTGGAGTCGTGAGCCTTTTTGTAACATCCTGAATGCATGCCCGGATCTGTACGACCGTACCGTTGTCCTCAATGGTGTTTCAAAGACCTATGCCATGACGGGATGGCGCATTGGGTATTGTGCAGGCCCTGCACCGTTGGTCACGGCCATGGCCAACCTCCAGTCACAGAGTACCTCCAATCCTACCTCGATTGCCCAGGTAGCGGCCCAGGCCGCTCTGGAGGGCGGGTTGTCTTGTATTCAACCGATGTTGACTGCTTTCAAAGAACGTCACGATTATATGGTCTCAACCCTCAATCACATGGCGGGTGTACGCTGTTTGCCGGGGGATGGTACTTTTTACGCATTGCCGGATGTCCGTGGGGCGATCAAGGCGCTTCCTGGCATAGAGGACGACGTGGGGCTTTCCGAGTACCTGATCGAACATGCTGGGGTTGCGGTGGTACCAGGGGTTGCGTTTGGCGCACCGGGTCATGTTCGGCTCTCGTTTGCGACGAGTATGGCCAATCTGGAATCTGCCTTGGGACGTATGGCGGCGGTGTTTGGCGCGGCCCGTTGATGCTGCACGAGGTTTTGACTTTCTTGTTTTGCTCCCAATGAGGAGCGACAAAAACACAATTTTCTGGCGAGGTATTCATGGCACACACGATCTGGGTAATGAATGGCAAGGGTGGCGTGGGAAAATCCATGTTGATGATGGTGCTTGCGTGGCAATATGAAGTCATTGGACGCCCCTTGCGACTCATTGATGTGGATGACAAAGCGAAGCTGGCCGAGTTTATGGGAACCGACAAGGTCTTGTCCTTGCGCGTCGGTGCCAATGCTGAGGCATTGCGTGCGGATCCTGCGCTGGCTTACAGCTATTGGGATCAGCTTGCGGTAGAAATGAGCGAACAAGATACTGGCGTGGATCTTGGTGCCAACATGGATGGGGTTTTGCTTGAGTGGGCCAAAAAATCGGACTTGAGTCAAGTATTACAAGAATCTGGAATTACCATGGACATCTACGTGCCTGTGACGGCAGACCCCTTAGCGGTGGAAGGGGGCATTCAGGCTCTAGAGGCATCTGAGCAGATCTTTCCAGAGAGTCGTCGGATTCTGGTGCTCAACAAGGCAGCGGGTAATTTTGATGCCTATGCGTCGACACCGGAGTTTTCCAAAATTGCTGAGATGCGTTCGCGTGGGTTATATGTCATTGTCATGGATGAATGCCACAGTGAAGCCTGGACGGATTTTGAACGCCTCAAGTTGCCTCCTTGGGCGGTGGTTTCTATGAATGCCAAGACCGTGGCCGAACGAACGGGTCTTGGTATCCTTGCAGCACGACGGGCTGTCGGAGACTATGCTGCTTGGTTAAGAAAAATGCAGCAAGTCTTAGAGCCGTTGATACGTCCTCATGCTTGATAGCTCGTCAACCATCCCCGCGTCCAGTCGGGCGGCTCTGTGAAGCGGAGCCAGGTTGACCAGCCTCAGTCTGGTTGCGAGCAATTCGGGCGACAATGCGCTACGTTGCAACCTTGGCGACACCGTTCGATACTGAGAGATGTGCGTCACCAGGCCCGTAAGGACTGACAGCAGGGAAAGACCGGCACCCGAGCACTGACGGTTACAAAAAACCGTTTCCTTTCCTCCCTGTCCTGAAGGGCAGGGTTTCTCGGAGAGATTGATGATCGTTGCCGCAAAGAAGCAGTATCGTAGAGCGCAGTGTATAGGCTGTGCAGACGGTGCTGCGCGGCTCGATTTTTTTGTCGTTATCTTCAAGGCGCTCTTTGGGGGGAGCATGGGGGTATTGACGGGCAGTGTGGGACTTCATGCCGTCGCGCTGCTGGCCAGTGGTGATGTTCTCTCAAAAGGCATCAACTGGTTGAGTGTTTTTATCGCAAAAAAACCGGCCACGGCTCGATTTCCCTACGGATACGGAAAGGTACAATTTCTTTCTGCGCTGCTCATCGGGGTTTTGTTGGTAGGGGGAGCTACATTCTTTTTCTTTCGTAGCGTACAACAGATTCAAATGGGTCAGGTCATCCCACCCAAGGGACTCGCCATCCTTGCAGCCCTTTTGTTAGCACTCACCAGTGAGATCGTGCACCGGATTTTGCGTAGCACGGCGGATTGCAACAACAGTGCGGCCATTCGTGCTGCTGCTGCGGATAACCGTGTTGATGCCATTTCTTCTGTGATGGTATTGATCGGGACGTTTCTGGCGTACAACGGTTGGGTGATTGCTGACCACCTAATGGCTTTGGGGGTGATGATCTTTGTTGTAAAAATCGGATGGGGTATCGTCAGTGAAGCGGTGCAGGGATTGCTGGATTTTGGTCTGCCTGTCGAGGTAGAACAATCGATCAGAAAGGTGTGTGCGGTAACGCTGCCATTTGATGCTCTTCGCTGTGTCTATGGTCGTCGCATAGGGGATTCTTTTGCGGTTGATCTGGAAATTGAGCTACCAGGGGATCTTTCTCTGTTTGAAGCGAATGCCACCCTTGAGGATCTAAAACAGAACATCCACACGCACGTACCACACATCGAAACGGTGCACGCTACCTTTCTCCCTCGGACTCTATGAATCCATTGCGCTGGGTTGGGTGTTCTTGAGTACCCAATATCCCCCTCTCCAGCCAGGCAGAGAGGAGGCAAGGGGGTGAGGTCGTCCAAAACTCCTTTTAGGAGAGGGGCAAGCGGAGAGTTAAAACCTGCCTTTTAGGAAATAAGGCATCGCTGTTAGCACCACGCCAACGATGAGCAGAAGGGTAGTATCCGAGATCATGAATGTGACCGCGACAAGCAGCATCCCGCAGATCTTCGGCACAATCGACTTCTGTTTCTTGCCGTAGGCTAAATAAGCCAATCCAATCGAACTGAACAATATCCCGAAAAAGAGCGAGGATGCGTCCACAGGGTTCTCCCATCAACGAGGCAATTGGAGTTTGGTAATACGCCAGCACTGGTGAATCTGCGGATTGCGTGCAAAATCCAAAGGAACCGTCTGTGCAGTAATGTCCTCAGCAACCCATCCCGCCACGGTCAGCGCCGCTCTGTCCAACAAAAAACGACGCGCATGAACAGAAAAAAGAATCACACCCTCCGGTTCCAACAGCGCCGCAGCTGCCATAATCAGAGACAGGTGATCCCGCTGAACGTCAAGCACGCCCTCCATCCGTTTGGAGCGAGAAAACGTAGGCGGTGCGAGAAAAATGACACCATAGCGCCGCGCACGATCGTGATCCGCTTCCGTGATCCAAGGCAACACATCGGCCTTGATGAATTCATGACGCTCCCCCTGCGCCGCACGCCCACGATTGGGTAGAAAAAAACCATTCCGTGCGAGATTCCGCCGCGCCCAATCCAGGTACGTCGGGGAGAGATCCACACTGGTGGTCGCCGTCGCCCCCCCCGCCGCTGCATACACCGTAGCCGTACCCGTATACGCATACAAATTGAGAAACCGCTTGCCCTGTGACAACGTACGGATCAGCGCACGCAAGGGACGGTGATCCAGAAACAATCCCGTATCCAAGTGGTCGGTAAAGTTCACCAAAAAGGTATACCCACCCTCACGAACCTCGTGAAACCGCCCTTCATCGCCCTGCCTTTGGTATTGCGCATGACCCTTCTGGCGTCGACGCACCGTCAAGAACACCTGCTCCTTAGGCACCTCCAACACCATCGGTACCATTGCCATGGCCTCTGCCAAACGCATGGCTGCTTTTTCAGGATCGACGCTCGCGGGCGGCGCATACTCCTGACAATACACCCAACGTCGCTCACCCTGATAGACATCAATGGCCAGCGCATATTCGGGCATATCTGCATCGTAGATCCGATAGCAGTCTATATTCTCCCGAACGGCCCAGGCACCCAATTCTTTGCGCTTTTTTCGCAGACGATTGGCAAACATCTGCGCTCCAGGGGTGCCCATTTCCGGCGCCGCAGGGGCAGGAGGCAGCGAGGGACGTACCTTCCTGCGCCATTCCGGTGTGACGTGAAAACGCAGCAAATGGCACTCCAGTGCACCGTTGTCCATCGGATGGATACGCCAAGCACGCAATCCAAGACGTTTGGCAAGATTCAGATTGCCCGTCAGAAGGGCCGCCTCCCATCCAGCAAAGCGTTCTGTGATGACCTCTCCCAACCGTGCGTAAAGACCCGTGAGTTCGGTGGTCTCGCCCAGACGTTCCCCATACGGCGGATTCACCACCACCAAGCCACTCGCAACCGAAGGGGCCGTACAAGAAGCCAGTTCACAGCGTTCGATGGCAATGTATCCACGCAATCCGGCGTTGTCGACGATCCGGTGTGCAGTACGTACCACACTGGGGTCAGCGTCGTAGCCCATGATCGTAGGCATCTGTGCCAATCCTGCTGCACGGCGCTCGGTTGCCTCGGTACGTAGCCGCTCCCACAACGCCGGAATGTGCCCAAGCCAACCCGTGAAACCCCATTCACTTCGCTGCCATCCAGGGGCACAATCACCCGCTATCAAAGCGGCTTCAAGGAGCAGTGTCCCCGAGCCACACAACGGATCGACCAGTGCACCACCGGCTTTTGCAATGTCAGGCCAGCCAGCGCGTAACAAAACAGCGGCTGCGAGATTTTCCTTCAGGGGTGCAAGGCTCCCCTCCGAAAGCCGATAACTCCGACGGTGTAGACTCGTACCGGAGAGATCGAGGCTGAGTGTGGCACGTCCGTTGTACAGGTGAAGATTGAGACGCAGATTGGGATTTTCTAGATCCACAGAAGGACGCCGTCCGATACGTGATCGAAAGCGATCGACCACGGCATCTTTGACCCGCTGTGCGGCATATTGGCTGTGCGTAATCCCTGGGTTCGTGCCAGCCACCTCTACTGCGAGTGTGCCGTCTGGATCAAGATGATCCTCCCACGGCAGTTCGGTGATGGCTTCGTAGAGCGCGTTTGGATCGGGCGCGGCAAAATCGCTTAGAGAGAACAGCACACGGTTGGCCGTGCGTAGCCAAAGACACGCACGATAGGCCATTTCCAAGGAACCCTCGAAATAGGCACCTCCTGGATTTTCCTGTACTCCTGTGGCACCTAAGGCACGCAATTCATCTGCAAGCAGTCCTGTGGAACCGCGTGGGGCAGTGGCAAAAAAACGATACTCGTCGTTCATCAGATCTACCTAAGAAGATCTACCTAACCCAAGTTGCCACCTATCAGGCGACGAAGACCGCATAAGAAATATGATATTTCAGGCTGCGAATTGAAAGCTGTGAGCCAGGACAAACAGAAATGCTTTTAATTCAAAACCAGCACTGGTAACTGCATGAATC
>CAIJYR010000237.1 GCA_903824965.1 uncultured Thiotrichales bacterium | reverse complement strand
TTGCCTTACGTTTTGTCTCAGCCCGCGATACGGCTGCGGACATCGACAAAACGTACGGCCCTCACGGCTACGCGGGGCTCGTCGCACTACGCTTCGCTCCATGTGCTCCTCGATTGATTGGCACGGATGCCACAAAGACCGATCATCCGCGTATTATGCGTGCAGAAGAAAAGGGATTGTCTTGGTCATCGCTGGATCAATTGCTGAGCCGACTCTTAGACGCATGCGACCTCTATGATGCCACCCTCGTTCGTGCCATTTTGTCCGAAGCGGTAGACGGATACGCACCGTCCGAGCAGCACTCTTGGGATCTGAAGCAACATGTTTAAGCATGTCGTTGTAATCTGTGTTGGCAATATTTGCCGAAGCCCCATGGCAGAATACCTGATACGTCACAACCCCTCGGCCCAGAAGGCGGGGGTGGTGGTTTCTAGTGCAGGCTTGTATGCTATGGTAGGCTTTCCTGCAGATCCTATGGCGCAGGAGCTTTTGTTGGCGCGGGGAATTGATCTCTCGCCGCACCGTGCACAACGATTTACCATGGAATTGCTGAGCCAGTCCGATCTTGTCTTGACCATGGAAGCCTGGCAGCAGCGTGAGATTGAGCGCATGAGTCCCGTCGCACGCGGTAAAGTCCATCTCCTTGGTCGGTGGCGGAATATCGAAGTCCCTGATCCGTATCATAAACCCCGTAAGGCTTTTGAAGAGGCATTGTCGCTCATCGAAACCAGCGTCCACGATTGGAAGGCAAGACTGTGGTAAAACTCTACGTATTTCCGATTCTCGTACTTTCTGCACTGTTGATTGAGGGGTGCTCGTATGCACCTGGTTTGGACATTCCAGAGAGCGCCCTCTCTTACGAGACGCACGACAACGGCTTGCAAGTTAAAAACAACAGCCTGTTGGAGGTCGCGCTGGATTTGACGCATGGCCAAGAGACGGCCATGCCTACCTTTGTGACCAACATTGATGCCAATTTGATTGTCTCCCAAGATCACGAACAGGCCAACCATGCACCGCCAGAGGATCTCTCTGTCTTGTGTCGCCAGACCGCACAAAACGATGAATACCGAGTAGGCCCACAGGATGTCCTGAGCTTTACCGTTTGGGATCATCCTGAACTGACCTCCCCGAGCAACATCACGACTTCGGGGATGGCGTTCTCCCCCATGGGGGCTGCTGCACCCCAAGCGGTGTCTTCGGATGTCAATGGCCATGTGGTAAGCAAGCAAGGCATTATTTTCTTCCCCTATGTAGGCGAAGTCGCCGTCGCTGGACATACGCTAGGCGAGATTCGGGCAGCGATTACCCAGGCATTGACCGGACACATCATCAAACCGCAGCTAGACGTCCGTGTAGTTTCCTACCGCAGCAAAAAAGTGTACGTGACCGGAGAGGTCAAGATGCCTGGTGCCATTCCGATCACCGATACCCCGCTCAGTGTCGTGGAAGCAGTTGCCCATGCACAGGGTTTTACGCAGGAGGCAGATACGTTCAGGGCCACCGTGCTTCGAGGGAAGCAGAGCTATCCGGTTGATCTTAATGCATTATTCAACAGCGGTGATCTTTCGCAGAATTGTCTGCTCCAAGATGGCGACATTGTGCATGTTCCCGATCGTGGGGATAGCCGTGTGTATGTCATGGGCGAGGTAACAAAAGCGAACCTGGTGTACATGAAAGAAGGGCGTATGAACTTGGCCCAAGCCATCAATCTTGCCGGTCTCAACCAAGAAACGTCTGACGCTAGGCGGGTCTTTGTGATTCGGGGTGCGGGTGACAACCCTGCTACACCGTTGGTCTATCATCTCGATCTCTCCAATCCTGGGGCATTGTTGCTTTCTACGCGATTCGCGCTGAAACCACTTGATGTGGTGTACGTCTCTACGGCCTCTGTCACGCGCTGGAACCGCATCGTCAGCCAGATTCTTCCGCTGATTTCGACATTGGCGTCCACCAATTATTACGCTACTCACTAAGGCTTCATCACAGGAAAGAGCAAGCCCTGAGAGCGGCGGAACGATGCTAGCTTCGTAACAATGGAGACTGCCCCAGGGCAGGGTTCCTCGGAGACCTTGATGAGTCCGGATCAATCCTTACCAAAATCTGACAAGATGAATTCTTACGCGCCTGATCTGATGCCTGCTGATGGCAGTGGGGGTGATATTGATCTGTTTGCGATCTTTGGGATTTTATTGGAGGCGCGTTGGTTTGTCCTCGGTACAACGCTGACCGCTGTTTTGATTGGTTTGGCCTATCTTTATATCGTAACGCCCATTTACAGTGTGGATGCGATGATACAGGTCGAAGAGCGCCAGAGTCGTATGAAGGGTTTGGGAGATCTCTCTGCGTTGTTTGGCAATGATATTCAGGCAGATTCAGAAATTGAAATTCTGAGATCACGTGCGATCGCGGGTGCTGTGGTTGATCAACTGAAACTGGATATCGTTGCAGAACCAGAGACTTTTCCGGTGATTGGGCGTGCGATGATGCGTCGGTACCAAGGTGCATTGCCTGCTGACCCTCCCTATGCTTTCCTTTCTTCCTATGCTTGGGGTGGTGAGGTTATCCGTGTCGATACCCTGGAAGTGCCCAAAGAACTGCATGATAAAACGCTTTTTCTGGTGGCATTGGGAAATGCTTCTTATGGGATTGTGGATCAAGAGGGAAATAAATTCTTGGAGGGCAGAGAAAACCAGGTAGCGACTGGCCACGGGGTTTCGATTTTTGTGAACCAACTGGTCGCACGTCCGGGTACGAATTTCGTGCTCATGAAGCGTTCCCATGTACTTGCAATTTCTATTCTTCAGAGAATGTTGAGTGTTCAAGAAAAAGGGAGAAAGACCGGCGTATTGTCGCTTAGCATGGAAGGCTCCGATCCGAAGCATCTTGCGGAGATTGTGAATACAGCAGCAGAGTATTATTTGCGACAAAATGTGGAGCGCCGTTCTGAAGAGGCGCAGAAAATGCTCGATTTCTTGAATGCTGCACTCCCTCGCCTTCGTCTCGATGCGATGCATGCAGAATCTGCCTTGAGTGCCTATCGTTCTCGTACGGCTACCTTAGGTAAGAGCTTCGCCGCAGAAGCGTTCGTGCACACGTCTTCTGAACTAGAAAAACAGATTGCTCTGCTTGGATTTGAGAAAGCAGAATTAGAGCAGAGATTTACAGGTGACTTTCCTGCGCTCGTTGTGCTTCGTAAAAAAATTGCCCAAATGCAGGAAGAAAAGAAAAAATTGATGGCTGATATCAAACATCTTCCTGAAACAGAATTGGAAGCTGTCAATTTAGAGCGAGATGCCAAAGTTGCCAATGAGGTGTATACCATGCTCCTCAACAAAGTACAAGAACTCTCTGTCACAAGAGCCGGAACCATTGGCAACGTACACATCATTGATAGAGCAGATGTCCCTGTTTTACCGATTAGACCCAAAAATGCCATCATTCTTTCCACTTACTTTGTATTTGGACTTTTGATCAGCATTGGGTTAGTGACGATACGTCGTGCTTTCTTCAATGTGGTGGAAGATCCCGATGCAGTAGAGCGTTTGCTTGGTCTCAGCGTCTATGCGACCATCCCTCACTCTGATAAAATAAAAAATAAGAAAAAAGGTGAAATCCGCATTCTGCTGGGTAGGGAATTTCCAAAGGATATTACCATGGAAAGCGTACGCAGTCTGCGCACCAGTGTGCAATTTGCCCTCATGGAATCCAAAAACAATATCATTGGCATTACAGGGCCAACGGTGGGGGTTGGAAAGTCGTTTGTTTCCGTGAACCTTGCTTTGTCGCTCGCTGAAGCAGGAAAGCGCGTATTGCTCATAGATGCGGATATGCGTAAGGGCTATTTGCACGAATACTTTGGGATCGAACGCACCAATGGCCTCTCGAAGCTCGTCGGCGGAGAAATTTCGATGGATGCTGCCATTCACGCGACGGGTGTGGAGGGTTTGCATATCATGCCATCGGGTGCAATGCCCCACAATCCAGCAGAAATTCTGATAAGCGAACGCTTTCAGAAAGTCATCCAAGAGATTTCTACACGCTATGATGTTGTTATCATCGACACCCCGCCTGTTCTGGCTGTGACCGATGCTTGTATCATTGGTCGCTATGTCGGTATGCTTTTTCTCGTGCTTCGATTTGCTCGGCACCCTATGCGCGAGATCGAACATACCTACAAACGAGTGAGACAGAATGGTATCCGCGTGCAAGGCATAGTCTTCAACGATACCCCAGTCTCCGGCAGGCACGGCCACTACTATGGCTACGGATACGGATATGGTGCAGAAAAATGACTCGATCACAAGCACTGTACGCCCGATCACGTGTGCTTATCCCTGGCGGGGTCAATTCTCCTGTGCGGGCGTTTGCTGGGGTGGGGGGTGATCCACTCTTCTTCCAGCGAGGAGAAGGGCCCTTTCTTTATGATGAAGATGGGAAACGCTATATTGACTATGTGTCTTCTTGGGGGCCGCTGATTGTTGGGCATGCCCATCCTGCTGTGGTTCGTGCCGTACAAGAAACGGCAATGCTCGGACTCGGTTTTGGTGCCCCTACGGTGCTGGAACTCACTATGGCAGAACAGCTCACTCGGTTGATGCCGTCGTTAGAGCAAGTACGCATGGTGAACTCCGGTACAGAGGCGACCATGAGTGCCATCCGCCTCGCACGTGGCTACACCAAGCGAGACAAACTGGTGGAGTTCGAGGGGTGCTACCATGGTCATTCCGATGCGCTCCTCATCAAAGCAGGATCGGGCGCACTCACCTTGGGGGTGCCGAGTTCCGCAGGGGTGCCTTTGGGGGTTGCTGCCTCTACGCTGACGGTGCGGTATAACGATTTGGATCAAGTGCGTGATGTTTTTACACGCTTTGGGAACGAGATTGCGTGTGTCATCGTAGAACCGATCGCTGGGAACATGAATTGTATTCCGCCGCAGCCGGGCTTCCTGGCGGGCCTTCGTGCAGAATGTGATCGCTACGGCAGTGTGCTGATTTTCGATGAAGTCATGACGGGTTTCCGCGTTGGTCTAGGCGGTGCACAAGGTCGCTATGGGATCGTGCCGGATCTCACCACCTTGGGGAAGGTGGTGGGTGGCGGTCTTCCGGTCGGTGCCTTTGGGGGGCGGCGCGACATCATGGCATGTCTCGCGCCCCTCGGATCGGTCTACCAGGCGGGGACACTTTCTGGAAATCCGGTGGCCATGGCAGCAGGTCTTGCTACCTTGGCGTTGGTCAGCCAACCTGGTTTTTACGAAGCCCTAGAAAACAGGGTGCGCGTTTTGGTCGAGGGGCTGGTCACAACCGCGCACCGTTTCGGTGTCCCTTTCATGGCGCAATCGGTCGGCGGGATGTTTGGCCTGTTCTTCACCGAGACACCCTCGGTTCAGAACTATGATCAAGTCATGAACACAAACGTTTCGCATTTCCGCACCTTCTTCCATGCCATGTTGGAACGTGGGGTATACCTCGCGCCCTCTGCGTTTGAAGCAGGCTTCGTATCGAGTGCCCATACCAGCACCGAAATCACGAAAACCCTTGCGGCGGCGCAGGAATCCTTTGCCTGCCTCACGCAGACATGACTGATCCCTCCCCATTAGAACGGGTGCGCCTAGACAAGTGGTTATGGGCTGCTCGTTTTTTCAAAACCCGTGGATTGTCCGTGAAGGCCATTGAAGGTGGAAAGGTGCGCGTCAACGGCGATCGTGCCAAGCCCGCCAAGGAAGTGCGGATTGGTATGGAGATCCGCGTAAATACCCACGTGGAGCGTACCGTAATCGTGCGTCGATTGTTGGATGTGCGTCGTCCTGCGGTCGAGGCCGTTACACTCTACGAGGAGACGCCTGAGAGTGTTGTTCGTCGAGAACGGGAGGCTGAATTGCACCGCTTGACACCAAAACGTGAAACGGGTGAAGGCCGTCCAACGAAACGAGATAGGCGGAAGATTATTCGCTTTACGGATCAATGACGGACACACCGACCAAACAGAGAATATTGATTGTTGATGATGCGGTCATCAATCTCAGGATATTGTCTTCGTTGTTTCAGTCCGCTTATGAAATTTTCATCGCTACCGATGGAGAAGCTGCTTTGTTGGCAACAGCGGCTTGTAAGCCTGATTTGATTCTGCTTGACATCGAAATGCCCAACATGGACGGGTACGAGGTCTGTCGTCAACTGAAGTCCACTCATACAACACAAGAAATCCCCATCATTTTCTTGACCGCCAAAACAGAACCATTGGAAGAAGCCAGAGGGTTGCGATTGGGGGCGGTCGATTATATCAGCAAACCCTTTTCTCCTGAGGTTGCCTTCGCTCGGGTCGAGAATCATATGGCATTAAAACGACATCGGGATGATGCGGAAAGAATGCTAAAAGCACTGCAAGAGGCAAAGGAATCCGCAGAGCAAGCCAACCGTGCGAAGGGAGAATTCTTGTCTAACATGAGCCATGAGATCCGCACACCGATGAGCGTGATCATGGGGCTTGCTGAACGTGCCTTAAGCATGGAAATGTCTCCAAGGCTGCATGATTCTCTTACAAAAATCACACAATCTTCTCATTCCCTGTTGCGCATTATCAACGACATTCTTGATTATTCCAAAATAGAAGCCGGAAAATTAGAACTAGAAATGTCGGATTTTATGCTAAGAGAAGTTTTTGATCACTTGGCTGAATTGTTTCGATCCAGTGTCACAGAGAAACACCTTGAACTGATTCTATGTGTTTCTGAGGAATGCCGCTATGAACTGCGTGGCGATGCACTGCGTCTCGAACAGGTGTTGATGAATCTCCTTGGGAATGCAATCAAATTCACAGAAGAAGGTGAAATCGAAGTACAAGTAAAGACCGTTCAAGAATCAGCCACTCAAGTGACGCTCGAATTTTCCGTGCGGGATACAGGCATTGGGATGGATTTGGAACAGGCAGAGAAAATCTTCCAGCCCTTTATGCAGGCGGATTGTTCAATTACCCGAAAATTTGGTGGTACTGGTTTGGGTCTCTCCATCAGTAAAAAATTGGTGGAGAGCATGGGTGGAAAACTCTGGGTGGACTCCTCTTTAGGGCGTGGCAGTATTTTTCGCTACACGGCAGTCTTCCAGAGGAGAATAGACGCAGAGACTGAGGGGTTGACGCCCCCTGAGGATATGGAGCGTCTCAACGTCTTGATTGTAGATGATAATGCTGCTTCTCGCAATGCATTGCAAAAGATCTTGTGGACTTTTAATTTTGCGGCCATAGGTGTTTCCTCAGGTCGGGAAGCCATCCATGCGATTCAACAAAGCATTGTGGAGGGAAATCCGCACCAATTACTTCTTTTGGATTGGCTCATGCCTGAAATGAATGGTATTCAGGTGATGCGACAACTCCATGAAACAATTCCAGTAGCCTTCTTTCCGAAAACGGTTCTCTTGATTCCTTATCATCGTGAAGATGAATTTCGATCGTTTGGAAACACATTAGGCGTCGCAGCTTATCTGCCGAAGCCAGTCAACTGTTCTTTGCTGTTTGATACAATCATGGACATCTTTGGTAAGAAAGTCTCTAAGGCTTTCCGGATCAAGAAAGGGATGGTAGACACAAAAAAGATCATGGAGCACATTGGTGGTGCTTATGTTCTGTTGGTGGAAGACAATCTCATCAATCAGCAGATCGCCAAAGATATCTTAGAGGATATTGGTCTGAATGTGGAGATTGCATACAATGGTCTGGAAGCCGTCGCCAAAGTAAAAGAATCAGCGTATGACATTGTGCTCATGGACATTCAAATGCCAGGTATGGATGGCTATGAGGCGACTCGCCTTATCCGGATCTGTCCTGCACTCGAACGGTTGCCTATTGTTGCCATGACGGCCCATGCCATGTTGGGTGATCGTGAAAAATGCTTGCATGCAGGAATGAATGACCATGTGACCAAGCCAATCGATAAAGTACACCTGTATAAGACACTGATTAAGTGGATCGTTCCTCGTGAAGCACTGGGGATCACTGTGGCTCCCAAGCGCGATACGGGATATGCGACTTCTGTTCCTCTCGCATTGCCTGGTATCCAGGTGGAGGAAGGCATCGATCGATTCTGTGGCAACCATGCTGCATATCGTTCTGCGTTGTTTGAATTACACCGTGAATATGCACAATCGAGCCAACAGATCCGCCTTTTTTTGACAGGAAAAAGATCAACCGACAGGAGGGATGCTGCTAATCTCGTGCATACGATCAGGGGACTGGCCGGAAATCTCTCCGCAACGCGGCTGTATAATGCTGCCTTGGTTTTAGAGCAAAAAATCGATCATTCCAAGGAAGAAGCATTCATCGCATTGGATGTCTATGAACACGCACTCTATGAAATTCTATCCTCCATTGAACAGCTGAACCAACAGGAAGAAACCGCTGGCGCTGGAATGGTGGCCGCAGAACCGATAGTACCGAGGGAGGAGGGAGAAATCACTGCTTTGATACAAATCTTGTCAGAACAAATGGATCGGAAGGCATACGATGCGATCAAGTCGTGTGAAAACCTTTGCACGTACCTGGTTCATGCGCCGCCGGACGTCCGAACAGAACTGAACCAGTTGCAATCGTTCGTGAGAGTGTTTGATTTCAAAGGTGCACAACGATCCCTCGCACGGTTGACCCAGAAACTTCATTCAGCATCAGACTGAGGCTGGTCAACCCCAGGCTTGCTGTCACAAGCCCCCGCCTGTAGGCGTGGGGTGATTGACGAATCCGAGTGTGTCTCTTGGGGATAAATACGCACGGTCGTGACCTCAATGTGGATGCGAACGCCGGGTTCGATACCCAACAGAAGGCTGCTGCGGCGTGGAAATTGAGAAAGGATGGTCACAGCACCATCGATCACGGCTTCGACAGTCACCCGATCCCCAAGCGAAACGGTGCGTACTACGGTCGCCATGCCGCCCTGGTCATCGCGCCAGAATTTAAGGTCATAGAAGCGAATCACCAACGTCACCAAGCCTCCGTCTGGGATGCCCGGTGCTGCGACCGCAAGTGCACCCACCTGACAGAAACCGTCTTTGGCTCTGGTGGTGTAGATATTGGCGGCACCGATAAACCGTGCAACAAATTCGGTGGCAGGCTGATCGAGGATTTCCGTCGGGACGCCCGATTGTTCTACCCGTCCCCGGTGTATGACGATGACCCTGTCCGCGACGGAGAACGCCTCCTCTTGGTCGTGGGTCACAAAGATAGAGGTGACGTGCATCTCGTCATGGAGGCGACGCAACCAGTGACGCAATTCTTCTCGGGTTTTGGCATCCACGGCACCGAATGGCTCATCGAGAAGCAGTACCTTGGGTTTTGGGGCCAAGGCACGCGCCAATGCCACACGTTGCCGCTGTCCTCCTGAGAGTTGCGCAGGATAACGATCGTTCAGACCTTCGAGATTCATGAGGGTCAACAGATCTTGCACACGACTGGCTTGTTCCTGTCGGCTGGCCCCTTGTACGCGCAGTCCAAAAGCGATGTTTTGCGCAACGGTCATGTGACGGAACAGGGCGTAGTGCTGAAAGACAAACCCAATGCGCCGTGCGCGAGGATGCAGGTGGTTTGCTATCTCTTCATTGACGAACACTGAACCAGAATCTGCGTTCTCTAGACCTGCAATGATACGCAGGATGGTGCTCTTTCCACTCCCTGAGGGGCCAAGGAAAGCAACCAGAGCGCCAGAGGGCACTTCTAGACTTACATCATCGACGGCCACAAAGGAACCAAAACGCTTATGGAGATGGGAAACACGAATGCTCATTATACTTCCTTCTTGCGCTGACGTTTCATCCACTCCAGGCCCACCAGGAGCAGTACGCTTGCAATCACCAGAATCAGCGTCATGCTGTAGGCTGCAGCGTCCTGTCGTTCCTCTAGCGCGTTGTAAATAAAGGTCGTAGCCGTTTCGGTCTGTCCAGAAATCGCTCCCCCCAACACCAGGACAGCGCCAAATTCACCCAGCGCACGGGCAGTCGTCAGGAGGATCCCATAGCCTAGTCCGTAACGGATGTTGGGGAGCGTCACCAACCAAAAGGTCGCAAAAGGGGAGGCACCTAGTGTCATAGCGGCCTCCTCTTCCGTGGTTCCTAATTCCTCTAGGGTATGGCCGACCTCCCGAATGGTAAAGGGGAAAGTCACGAACAAAGTCGCAATGACCAGTCCAGGAAAAGCGAAAGTGACTTTCCAACCTGCAGCGTTCAGGAGAGGCGCAAACCACCCATCCCGCCCAAAAAGGAGGAGAAAAGCCAAACCGGTCATGACCGGCGAAACGGCAAGGGGCAAATCCACCAAAGCATCCAAAAACCGCCGTCCGAAGAAACGGTGGCGGGCCAGAAGCAACGCACCGCCCACCCCAAGAATGCCATTGGCAACGAGGGCAATCAGCGCGAGCGTAAACGATAGCATCAGGCTATGCAGTACATTGGTATTGTGCAGGGCATCCACAAGGGGTTGCACACCGTCTGCCAAAGCATAAACGACGATCGCACCCACAGGGATGAGCAAGACAATGCCCACATAAGAGACCACCACCGCAAGCAGTACGCACTGCGCGAGGGTGAGGCGTTTTGGAGCAGAACGACTACGCATAACCTACTTTGTCGTCCTATGAATACCGCGCACGATGAGGTTCAGCACAAAAGCAATGGCCAACAACACAATCGCCACCGAAGCCGCAAGTTCTGGCCGTCCACTCTCAATTTCGCCAAACAGATAGATGGGGGCGGTGAGCGTCTGATACGGGATATTGCCCGATACTATCACAATCGAGCCAAACTCTCCCAGCGCCCGAGCAAACGACTGGATTGTTCCCGACAGAATGGCTGGTACGAGTGGCGGCAGCAACACCCACAGGAAAGTGCTCAGTTGTCCAGCACCCAGCGTTTGGGACGCCTCCTCCTCGGCGGGATCAAGCTCCATCAGGACGGGCTCTACCGCTCGTACCACAAAGGGAAAGGAGATGAACAAGAGCGCAAGGAGAATGCCTGCGGGGGCAAACGCAATGTGCATACCCTGTGTCGCCAGCCACTGGCCCATCGCGGATTGTGGACCAAACAGCAACACCAACATGACGCCCGTGACCAGGGTTGGAATGGCAAAGGGCAAATCGACCACGGCAGAGAGAAACGATCGGCCTGGAAAATCATAGCGCACCAAGACCCAAGCGGTCGCCGTGCCCATCACAGCATTGATTAAGGCCATCACGCCCGCCGTCCATAGGGTGAGGGTCAATGAGTGCCAGGCGACGGGTGCGGTAATGGTTGCCCACAGCTGGGCTGGCCCACCCGCCAGACCCCGTGCCATCAGAGCACCCAAGGGGATCAGAATCAGCAACGCAAGGTAAGCGATCACACCCAATCGAATGGGCAAACCGATGCGATTGACTTTAAGCATTCGAGGAGCACATGGAGCGAAGCGTAGTGCGACGAGCCCCGCGTAGCCGTGAGGGCCGTACGTTTTGTCGATGTCCGCAGCCGTATCGCGGGCTGAGACAAAACGTAAGGCAACCGAGCACGGCGTAAAGCCAT
>CAIJYR010000236.1 GCA_903824965.1 uncultured Thiotrichales bacterium | reverse complement strand
GATTCATGCAGTTACCAGTGCTGGTTTTGAATTAAAAGCATTTCTGTTTGTCCTGGCTCACAGCTTTCAATTCGCAGCCTGAAATATCATATTTCTTATGCGGTCTTCGTCGCCTGATAGGTGGCAACTTGGGTTATATACATCTAACGCACCTGCATGGCCCGCCACATCCAGGGTAGCGCCATGGCCAAGGCTGTGGGTACCGATAAGGAGATCACCAGCCATAGGATTACCGTGCTTGTTCAGGTTCGTAGCACGTGCATCCGGATGGGTATATTTCACAGCATGTGTGACCTGCTGAATCTGATCTACACGTTGAACTGCGTCGGCAATCCAGGTTTCTGGATTGCTTTTCAGTTTCTTTTGCAATCGTTCCTCTAGGAACTCCTTGATCTTGGCTCGGATAGCGGTGGATCTATCAGTCATGGTTGTGCTTCCTTCTGTGATCCGCTGGTGCGGCAGTGTACAACAGTGATTCTTATTTACTTATACTTACTCAATCCAAGCGCCTCGTGGTACCACCATCCGTTCTCCGCGCCTTTCGCTGGCAGATCCATGACCCCAAACTTTCGGGCGCACTCATACAACGACAGTTCCATAGACTCCGCCAGTGCTTCCAATGCCTGTTGGTAATTGGGTTCTCCCCAAAAACCAATACGTGGGCCTTGCTGCAATGAGACACTATGAAGGAGGGATTCTACTGGCGTTGGCGGTTTTTCTTTCTCAAAACGACAGAATTGGATCTCCTCTTCATTGTCCTTCTTTGGCAATAAACCGTATCGCTGTTGTCCCAGTGGATCGTTACGAAACGGATCTTTACGCTGTAACTCGCCACTCAGGGAAGCGTGTGTACTCCACCACCAGTGTGTCGGTCGAAAGAGCAATTCGCCCTCCACTCTTTCCCCCAACATCAAAGAACGTAGGCAGGCGTGCTCTAGATCCGCTAGATTCTCACTGCGACACAAGGGCGTTCGTTCACGGATACGAGCGGATGAATCGATAACGGCCTTTTGTTCCTCGGTCATCAACGATGACAAATGGTGATGCTTGAGACGAAAGCGGTCACTTTCATAACCAGGACGACAGAAGGCAGGTTGTCCAGGCGATTCTAGGTGGCGAATGTTGGTATCCAACAAATAAAGGTTAGGAATCTCGTACTTTTCAGGACGATGGCGACGTACTCGACCCGCCAATTGGATGATGGATCGCATCGAAGAAGGCTCAACGATGGCCCAATCATAGTCATGGTCTCGACCTACCTCGGCAACCGCCGTGGCCAATACCACAAAAATATGGTTCTTTTCTGGATGGGTATCCAACCAGGTACGCATTTCTGCATCACGGAAGATCGCTGCTGGTTCTTTGCGATTCAGTAAGCGGTCTAACCGTTTTTCAATACCAGAGCGAACCAGCAAAGGATGCCGAGAATGATAAACGCACAGATGAACGCGATATCCTTCTGCAATTCCCAATCGATACAATACCTGCGCGGTCATCACCAACGGATTGATATTGGCCATGCGGATCAGGCCAAGACTCACGCGCTTTCCGGTTTTCGGATCCGTACTCGCATGATCGCCATGAAGCGTGATCATGTGCGCACCCAGAGATTCAGCGAGTGTTTGGCAGATCGCCTGCCGACGTTGATCGGGATCAAGATGCTTGGGAAGTTTATTCTGATCAATCGTAAAGGGTTGGATGATCGCTTTACGGCGTACTGGATCATCGGCCAATTTCTTGATTCGCTTCTCAACGAAGGCTTCATGGGCGGCTGCAAAACTCGCATCCTCCGCGTGATCGCTTGCATCCCGATGGAACTCGTCAAACCAGGCACAGCAGACATTGACCTCTTGCCCCACGCCTCCACGATTCTGTTGATAGAACCGCCGACCTTCTCGATACGCCTGAAAAAGACCCTGAATCAGCGCAGGAGGCAGTGTTGCGGAGGACAACAATACACGGCTGCCCAGCATTCCCGCCCAATGCACTAAGCGCGTCAGGGCGGGTAAGTCTTCCAAACCGAAATCATCCGGCTCATCCAACACCAAATCGGCACTAAGCAAGCGAAGCATCGGCGCAATTTGATGACCCCCTCGTGTGCTTTCGGTTGCTGGCATGAGGTGATCAATGGTACAAACCAGGATGGGTGCATTGATCAGCGCATGGGCGTCATGGTTTTTGTCCAACCAACGCTTCAGCGGGCCATCGGTAAGGCTGCCCTCAAAATGCACATGATCATGATCTGATAAAAATGCCTCGGCAGATTCGCGTCCTGCTCGCTCCAGCATTGCTTGTTCCTGTTCGTGTTCATGCAACGCACGAATAGCACCGCCTCCGACCAAAACGGCCATATCCTCTGGCCCAAGGTGTAGACGATCCCGGTAGGCGTCCCCTGTTTGCAACGTAAGGGTTCGCAGACCGAGCGCAATGGTAAAACGTGCTCCCAATACAGGATGGGCCAGTCCATAAAGGATGCGACCATTGGCAAGGGTTTTACCGCAGCCGGTGGATGCCATATTCACACCGAAAAATCCCTGGCGTGCAGACCTTTCCCGAATGGAGGTGGCCAAATCGAAAGCCCGATCTTGCCAACGAAACCGGGCATTCGCACTACGTCTGCTGAAGCCCTTGTGACGGGCAATCCGTGCGAGTTGTCGTTCTATGCGCGGCAGACTGCGAACAACCCGTGAAGCGTTGACTTCTACACCAATCAAATGTTCGTCCAAGCGTTGGTTGAGTGTGCCATCCTTGGTATTAGCATACAAAGGAAACGAGGCATCTCCAAAACGGGCATTGCTGTTTTGGGAGGAGTAATGGTGATCGGCGAGCATGAGCGAGAGACGTGCGAGGTGTAAACAATACGGATCACCCAACCAGTTCTTTTCTAGAAACCCGATACGATCCAGCATGGCCTGTGCCACGCGCCGAACACGCTCACACCAATGCTGACTATGCCATGGGAGTTGTTTCCATTTCCAACATTCGAGGAGCACATGGAGCGAAGCGTAGTGCGACGAGCCCCGCGTAGCCGTGAGGGCCGTACGTTTTGTCGATGTCCGCAGCCGTATCGCGGGCTGAGACAAAACGTAAGGCAACCGAGCACGGCGTAAAGCCATTTG
>CAIJYR010000235.1 GCA_903824965.1 uncultured Thiotrichales bacterium | reverse complement strand
GTCAGCGTCTGTAGTCTTTGGGTATGTAGGGTCACGATCATGTCTCCATGATCCCAACTCTCGCACCTCCAGGCTCACCTCACGCTGGAAACACACCCTCTCGTTCAGGCTCATCTCACATTGGACAAGGCTAATGCTACCTGGAAGTACGGTTTTGGTGTATGCTAAAGCGAGTGTAGTTGTCAACAACCAGGGGGAAATCACCATGAGAAGTATAGTGCTCTTGATACTGACTGCAGTCATAGGTCTTGGCCTCTTCATGAGCGAAGCAGATGCGCGTATGGGTGGTGGCCAGAACCTGGGCAGGCAAAGCCCAACGTACTCACGCCAAGCTTCTCCACCTTCTTCTCCGTCTTCTTCTCCCGCTTACTCTACGTCTAGGGCACCTGCAGCGGCTCCCGCAACGGCACCCAGATCCTCCGGCATGAGTCGCTGGCTTGGGCCACTCGCGGGTCTCGCGGCAGGTGGATTGCTTGCCTCTATGTTCTTTGGACATAGTTTTGAAGGCATTCAGTTCATGGACATTCTTATTGTACTCGGCGTTGGGGTGGGGATTTTCTTTCTCGTTCGGATGTTTCGTGGACGAGGCCAGGTTGCGACCACAGATCGATTTGCAACCGCAGGCGCTGCCAATGTGGAACGCTTTCAACCCACGGATTTTAATTCAGCTTCGGTCGGTGGGGGCAATGCCCGTCCGTTGGATGCCGCTCACTTGGCGTGGTTCAATGAGGAGAGTTTTCTACAAAACGCCCGCGAATATTACCTACAATTGCAGGTTGCGTGGGACGCCAATCGGATGGAAGAGATCGAGGAATACGTGACCCCGACTTTGTTCCGTGTCTTGGCGCAGCAGCGTGCAGCACTCGGTGAGACGTTTACGGAAGTCGTGAGTCTTCGGCTCGAATTCCTCGGTTTGGCCAGCGAGGGGGATACGCTTTTTGCAGGGGTGCGTTACAGCGGGCTTGTCCGTGAACAGCGCGGTGCCAACCCACAACCCTTCACAGAAACCTGGCACATCCAGCGTTCGCTCTCTGAACCAAACGCCAACTGGTACATTGCCGGTATTCAGCAGGGCTAGAACCCTAACGCAACCGTTCGTGTGCAGAGAGTTTGTCCCCTGCGGTAGGGCCAATCGATATCCAATCTACGGGTTGGCCCACCCGTTTACCAAGCACTTCCAGAAAAGACCAAGCCGGTTCGGTTAGATGACCAGCATCCGACCGCTTCCACCCCTCCAAACGCCGATAATGGGGTCGGCAATGGCGTAGGGTGGTCGTCTGATCTTGCCTGGAAGCCTTGTCCCATGCCACCGGAGTAAGCCTCTGCACTGGCAGGCGGGACGAATCGCCAGACGAATCGCCAGACGAATCAAGGGGTAGGTAGCCCTCACAAAGCAGCACGTCTTCAAGACCAACCAGCCGATCAAGACACGTTACAAAGAGACGATCGATGCCTTGGTTGATCGTGATGCCATAGCGTAGTGCAAGCGCATCTGGCCAGCCGATACGCATCCGACCCTGCCAGCCGTCATTTTGGTTGTGTGGTTCTGGCAAAGCACGGGCAAGCTCAGGGTCTTCTGTGATCAAAGGACCAGCGCCGTGACGTGTCAGATAGGCCCGTGTGACGCCGATCTTGCAGGGAGAGCAGGGATGCCCCAGTCCTGCAAGCAGGGCGAGGGCGTTTTCTGCGGTGGTGCGTGAGGGCGTCACATGAGGCCAAAAGCCCTGATCCATGTCCAACAACGCCCCCTGTGCGCCCTCGAAAACCACGCCGACCCCCTCCCTCAAAACAGTGGCAAGGTATTCCTGTGCCCCGATCAGGCGCAGACCAGGCGTGCGGATCAACGCCTGGTAGCGATCGACGAGGAATCCTGGCACTTCAGGGGTGGACGCCTCCTCGAACAGCGCCTTAAGCTGCACCTGGTTGGGATGGGCTAGGAGAAGTGCTTCCGCTTGCGCCAACCGATGGTCACGGATACGACCAAGCAGGGCGGCGGTACGGGAACGGTTCGCCAAGTCTTTGAGATGCAAAAGCGGGGCACCTGCTGTCTTTTGATCGGCCAGCACCTCCCCCAGTCCACGCCCACAAGTACCATGCGCTTCTGTACCACGGGTGAGTTCAAGCATTTGGTTGAACCAAGCGTGGTACGGCGTCACCACGGGACATTCTGGGTCGAGGATCATACGGCTTGCGACACTGCCCAAGCCCCCTGTGGAGGCAAGTTTGGTGGCCAGGACAGCCCACTCAACGGCCAACGCCAAGGGGTCAACCACCATCGGAGCGGCAAGCAGGGTTTCGACCCCCGGCAGGAAAGTACCCGCACCTACCTGAGAAAAACAATGGCTCCGACCTTCTGGGGTCACGACGTGGTGGGCAGCTTTGGGGCCACCATTGAAACGAACCACCAAACGCGCACCCCGAGTACGCACCAGCCAGTCGACTACGCTGCCCTTGCCTTCGTCCCCATAGCCAAGACCCACAACGATCCAGGGGCCGACTTCTGCATCACCTTGCGAGGGGCAGATCATCGAAACGCAGGGCAGTGCTCGGTGCGACACTTGCGGCCAAGGCTGCGATGGCTTTACCAATGCGCGAACGTTGGGTTTCATGTCCCCCTTCACGATGCAGGGCCGCCAGATAGCCATCCAGGTTGACACGTTGTTCCATAAGTCCGATGGCCCCCACCATCACTTCGATGATGTCCTCAGGATCGTCCAGCAAAAGAATATGGTCTGGGTGCAAAACGGCTTGCCATTGCTTCAGTACCACGCGATCGTCATAACGGCTGTAGGGATCGTCTGCAGGGGCGGCCACTGCCTTTGGATCAAAAAGAAAGCGACATACGGCCAAGTTGCTCTGCACACCCGTCTCCCCGTGCGGGGAAATGACGCCTTTAAAGTGATGGACTTGGCCGTGGTTGTTCACTTCGAGGCGAAACGGTACAGGTTGCGGCGCGGGTTCGTGAAAACGAAAATTCTGGACAAAGACCCGGTATTCCCCAGTGGGTGCCGTTCCTTGTGGCCAACGGATGTTTTCTACGGGTTCGCGTGTTTCTCCACTCACGTTGCGATCGACATCCAACTCTCCACCACAGCGCGAATGTCGATTGTTAAAGGAGATTTCCTCGCCGGAGGGCGCAATTACATGGATATCGAGATCATCGCGGGTATCCCACAGCAGGGAGACCCGCACATCCACCGCATCGTAACGTCCACCCGCCGAACGAACCCGCTGTGCGATCTCAGCGTCAATGTCGGCCTTGCGATCCTGCCATGATTTCTTGGGAAAAATCAGAAAAACATGGAACTTCTCTTGCAGTTCGCGAAAAATCTCCGCGCTCGGAAGATCCTTGGAAAGGCTTTGACCAAGCACCTGCTGCACCTGGGTGGCACTCACGTGTGGGTAATACCCTTCGTCACCAATGAAAAAGAAGTACCCTTTGCGACCTTTTTGGTTGAGCTGCATCTGCGTATGGCGAGCATAATAATAGGCCGCCAACTCGTAAGATTCCTGACCCGTTCCGCCTCCTCCTTCTTCGAGCCAGACTTTGCTCAAAGCCTCATCCAGGCGATTGTCCCGCTCCCATTGACTGACCTGGAGCGGAGCCAGATCCGAGTAAGCGTCGCCAATGGCAGCAAAACTAATGGCGGTTCCTGGTAGATAGCCGTGCAATTCCAACCAGCCGACCAAAGCTGGTAGCTTACGGTAGACCACCTTTGCGTCATCCCCTCGCGATCGCGTAACGTCAAGGGCCACTACGATCGCTTGATCGTTCATACACTCACGCTGCTGCCCATAGACATTGAGGAGTGCATGTACCTGCTGTTTGAACGCTACACCGCTGCCAGAATACCCACTGTAGTTAAAAGCACCCGCACTGCCACCGACGCTTGTAGCAGCCCGTGCTTCCTGTGCTACGTCGAAACTGTATTGACCACCGCCCATGGAAACAACCTCCATACAGAGGAGAGAAGGGAAAGTACACTTTTGGTACACTTGAATGGATCATTCCGCCGACTCGCCGTCGACGACAAATTCGACAAAACGGTGGGGGCCGTAGAGGTTGTCCCTGATCGTTTCGAGGGTGCGGTAAAGTTCCCATGCGTCCTGCGGTCGCTGTACCGGACTGTCCTTCAGGAGCGCACGGATCATGCGTTCCAAGGGTGCAGGAACGGTCGCGGGGAGCGTCGCCCGTACCGGATCGCCGCCTAACGCAAAGATCATACAACGGGCGAGGGCGTAGAGATCAGAAGCCGGTAAAGGTGCCTGGCCACGATGAGCCTCTGGGGGAGAATAGACGGGATCGATGACCTGAAAGGTTTCACCCGTCTCAGCCGGACGATGGATCGCAACACACCAGTCGAGCAGCCAAAGGTTGTGATCGCTTGGCCTGACCAAAATATGATCCGGTGTCAAATGGCCATGCAAAATCCCTTTTCCGTGCGCCATTCCCAACACACTTAAGCAACGGCGAAAGATCCACAAAACGTGGCGCGGTTCGACCCCTGCGGGAAAATGTTGCCGCAATTGGGTCAGTGTATACCCGTCAAGGGCCGCGAAGACCGTACCAAGCCGTCCCTCGGCACCGCGAAACTGATCCAGGTACTCTGGCAGGTGTTTCTCCTGGGCGCCTGCCGCTTCCCGCAACAGACGCAATGTCACAACCTCATGCTGCAATCGCTGGTTTCGATCGATGTCTGCGGAGAGCTTTAAAACGACCGATACGCTGCTGTCGCTTGCGTGCGGTACAAAATCAGCCCGGTACAATCTCGCGAAATCGCCAGTAGCCAACAAGCGCAAACGGTAATAACTGCCTTGCGGGGTAGTCACCGTAGGGGGGTGATCACGCTTGGCAACGGCTGCCGTGGGTTGAATGTCCGTGGGTTGGATGTCTGTAGCAGCAGGATCCAAGGTTTTCGCCGGGGGCTGTGTGCTAGGTACCTGTGTCGATCTGGTAGCTGTAAGCACGGCAGGTGTGACGGACGAAAGGACAGTCTGGTGAGACGCAGAAACCACCACGCCCTGTGAGGGAGGAGAGGGAGATCTCCTCTTTTTCTGCACCAGACGCTTGAACAACTCGTACAGGTCGTCACCGAAGCGGGTGGCCATCTGCCTCAGAGAGAAATAGAGGAGGACAGCCACCGCTGTAAACAGCAATCCAACCGATTGGATTTCAGAAAGGCTAGGCATGAGGGCCTGTCCACGTCACGGCACACGATAACCATAGCATAACCCAAGTTGCCACCTATCAGGCGACGAAGACCGCATAAGAAATATGATATTTCAGGCTGCGAATTGAAAGCTGTGAGCCAGGACAAACAGAAATGCTTTTAATTCAAAACCAGCACTGGTAACTGCATGAATC
>CAIJYR010000234.1 GCA_903824965.1 uncultured Thiotrichales bacterium | reverse complement strand
TGCCAAGCAGTAGGTCATGTTGGAACGATAAACAACCTGACCTTGCGTGGCAATGTCTCAAGGCGACTTGTGAATGGCCCCTATTACGAGAATAACATCGGTAGTAGGCTTGCCATTTTGAATAGATACGGGGATCATGATCGAGTGGTTTTCACACCAAACTTCCTATCCAGCTTGGTGGGAATCACCCTTGGCAATGGAAGCATGGGGGCAACCTTTTGGAAAGAGGGCGCAAAGGTCACGGTCAATGCCCACCTTATCGTTGGGAGCAGCACAACATTCCCGACCGGAAACATCCAGGTTGGGTTGCCGTTGATTCAGGACACAGGGAAGGTGCAGATAGGGAGCACGGGAATTTATTGCACACAATCCGACCTTGTTGCATCCTCTTGTGTGGGACAGTGGCGCATTTTTAACGGAGTAAGCCCTGGTACCATCGCGTCCGGTATGATCTCCATCGACGATACCAGAACTACGGCCCAACTTGAACTGAACGGTGCTCGGTTCGTCACACAAGCAGCACCGTACACCCTACAAACGACAGGGGTCACCCTATACGTTCAGTTCACCTACTTTATCGGGTTGGACAATTAGGAGGGATGCTTGTGACCAAATGAAGGGTCAGCCCCCGCCTTCAAGGGGGGGCAATTTTTATTTCACACGCATCCAATACCCTTTAATATCCCCGCCTATCCCACAACCACCGGATAGGTCTCCCCCCTTTATATCAGCACCATTCTTGCCAAACGCTATCAGAAAGTGATAATCGTCACTCTTATCTCTCGCAACGAAAGACACAACCGTGTCTGAACCATTCATACGCCGTACTTCCTTATTTTCAACGACAGTAAACTCACAGGTGTGCCCATTGTAATCAAGAATAGAGGATATACTTGCCGACAGAACGCCAGATACTTCAGTTACATCCATATCGCCAGTGTATCCCTTCTGCGCATATTCATATCGCCCAGCGACGGTAGACTGCGTACCAACCCGATTTCCACCGGACAGTTCTGATAACCTACCGTTGTAAGCCCTCGTAAGGCAAGTCACATTCTGGCATTGATTACGTACATGGGCAATCCAATCCCTCTGTGCAGATCTCAAAGACGCTACATCGCCCGTATTCGACAATGCGTCCTTGTATGCCCTTCCTAATGCATTGTCCAGCTCTGATAGGTATTGGTCAGAGCATATTGCCTTTTCAATAAAGGTAGATGCCTTATCACAATCAAAACTCGCCGCATTGCTCACAGATGCGAAAATCGAAACGACAAACACAGCCAATGCCTTATTCATGATAACGATGATCTCCTGTCGTCGAGGGAACACCACAACACCCAATGCGCACTGATCTAGGGATCATGATCCGGTCGCCGTGATGTGTACGCCTATCTTTCGTCAAATTATACCCATTCTTACTGCCAAAAAGTACCTCACCCAATCCGATTGACGGCACTCAGTAGCGCCTTGACAGAAGCCGTTACAATGTTCGTGTCGATGCCCACACCATACTCTTCTCCCGTCTGCGAAACCACCGAGAGGAAAGCACAGGCTTGTGCATTGCCACCCTCAAGACTGCTACCCATAGATCGTTCCTCGTAGCAGTGCACTTGCAGGTGAACACCAATGCCACGCAACGCATGGACAGCGGCATCAATGGGGCCATTGCCTTCACCAGACAGTGTTTGGATCGTGCCTTTCGAGGCAACCGTGAGGTGAATACCCTGTACACCGTTTCGCTCAAACAAATGGTACTCAAGATAGCGAACCGGATCTCCGATTTCACAATAGGTCGCAGTGAACAGCGCCCAGAGATCGCTCGAAGACATTTCCCTGGACTGCTGATCGACATGTTGCTGCACGAGTGTCGAAAACTCGACCAACAAACTGCGCGGCAGCGTTACACCAGAATGATGCTCTAACAGGTAGGCAATGCCGCTTTTTCCAGACTGGCTGTTCACACGGATGATGGACTCGTAGCTACGTCCGAGATCGGCAGGATCGATGGGCAGGTATGGTACGCACCAGGGCGCATCGGCTGGTTGTGCGGCAAAACCCTTTTTGATGGCATCTTGGTGTGATCCAGAGAACGCAGTAAAAACAAGATCCCCCACGTAAGGATGGCGTGCGTGGACGGACGGCCCTTGGGTACACTGTTCCACCGTATCTACGAGGGCACGGATGTTTGAAAAATCCAGGCCAGGCGAGATCCCTTGCGTATACAGGTTGAGGGCAAGCGTCACGAGATCGGCGTTGCCCGTCCGTTCTCCGTTGCCAAACAAACACCCTTCGATACGTTCCGCACCCGCCATCATCGCCAATTCTGCAGCAGCAACCGCTGTACCGCGATCGTTGTGTGTGTGGACGCTGAGGACAATGCTGTCGCGGCGTGCCAAGTGGCGGTGCATCCACTCGATCTGATCCGCATACACATTGGGAGTTGTGACCTCAACCGAGGCGGGTAGGTTGATAATGCAGGGGTTCGCAGGTGTGGCCCCCCAAGCCTCTGTCACAGCATCCGCAACTTCGAGGGCAAAATCGAGTTCGGTGGCTGTAAACATTTCTAGGCTGTATTCAAGCCGCCATGCTGTATCGGGTTGTTCCGCTGCCTGTTGTTTGACGAGCGTGACCGCCGCTACAGCCATCGCTCCAATGGCCGTTCGATCCATCCCAAGCACAAGCTCGCGAAAGGGTGGAGAGGTTGGGTTGACGATGTGAACGATGGCTCGACGTGCGCCCCGCAACGATTCCATCGTCCGGCGGATGAGCGGATCACGCGCATGGGTGAGCACCTCAATGGTGACGTTTGCTGGGATATGGCCGTCCTGGATGAGTTGTCTGACAAACTGGAAATCGGTTTGGGAGGCGGATGGAAAGGCAACTTCAATCTCCCGAAAACCAATGTCACAGAGGGTGCGAAACAAACGCAATTTACGTACTGCGTCCATCGGTTCAAAGAGGGCTTGGTTGCCATCGCGCAGATCCGTGCTCATCCAGAGGGGTGCTGCGGTGATGACGCGGTTTGGCCATTGCCGATCGGGGAGTTGGATCGGTGGGACGGGTCTATATTTGCTCGCTGGATTGTGCAACATGAGGGCGCTCCTGGATCGGCCAACGCAAAGGCTGGTAGTGATCAAGATCCTACGCAGAAACGCCCGGCAGGTGCTTGCGTTGTAGAACTGCGATCCGCCTTCACGCGGCAGAATAATGCGCTATACTGCGTATTCCGTTGGTCGGCTGCCGATCACGTCCCACCTCCTGCCATTCTATGGAACTTGACCGCTTTGACCGAACGATCCTGCAGGTAGGCCTAGACCCGACAGTGATACTGGTGGCGAATCCTAACTTGGTTACGTAGATCATTGCTGCGATGGGCTGAGTCGCTGCCTTTGATGCACAAAAAGTGCATTCGCCACCAGTATCACTGTCGGGTCTAGGCCAATGTAGGAGGGACTCGCTATGGTTGTCCATGTACTGTACTTTCTAATCGCTATTGGTGTCTCTGTTTGGTCACCAATGGTGATCGGGCAGGCGACTACCTCTCCTAAGGTTGTCGTCGGTTCTAGCGTGCTCGTCTCGACCACAGGTGGCACTCCAACCTTCAGCTCCACAACACCCTCTGTTTGTACCGTACACAACAATACGATTGTCGGTGTTGCTCCTGGTAATTGTACAATCACACTCACAATGACGATCGCTTGGTTGAGCCAAACAATAGGCTCCATCACCTTCCGTCCCACTACCTTGGCAGTGGGCAGCACATTGACGGTGAGCGCCACAACAACATCGGGCCTTCCAGTGACCTATAGCTCCACTACACCCAGCACATGCGCTGTGCTTGGAAGTACCGTAACTGCGCTGAGCGTCGGCACTTGCACCATCACAGCAAATCAGTCTGGAAACAACAACTACAGTGCTGCTCCGCAAACGACGAAAAACATCACTGTGGGCAAGGGCGCTCAAACAATAGGCTCCATCACCTTCCGTCCCACTACTTTGGCAGTGGGTGGTACATTGACGGTGAGCGCCACAACAACATCGGGTCTTCCCGTGACCTATAGATCCACTACACCCTGCACATGCGCTGTGCTTGGAAGTACCGTAACCGCCCTGAGCGCCGGCACTTGCACCATCACAGCAAACCAGTCTGGAAACAACAACTACAGTGCTGCTCCGCAAACGACGCAAAACATCACGGTGGGCAAGGGCAGTCAGACAATAGGCTCCATCACCTTCCGTCCTGCCACTTTGACCCCCCAAGGCACGACGACCATTGGTGCCACAGCAAGCTCTGGATTGGCGGTGGCGATCGCCTCCACAACCCCTTCCATTTGCACTGTCAATACCAACACCGTTACCGGGATAGCTGCTGGTACTTGCACAGTAGCAGCGAATCAGTCAGGCAATTCCAATTGGAATGCTGCCAGCCCTGTCACACAGAACATTACCGTTGCCCCTCTTCCTCATTATATCGACAACCACGATGGCACTGTTAGCGATACAACCACCGGCTTGATGTGGAAACGCTGTACAGAGGGTCAATCGTGGGATGGTACCATCTGCAATGGTAATTACAGCACCTATACCTACGTGCAAGCCACGACGTTGACCAGTAGCTTTGCTGGACATACCGACTGGCGGTTACCCAATATCCGAGAATTGACCACCATTACCGACTTCGCAACGAGCAGCCCAGCCATTGATACGACTGCCTTTCCAAATGCACCAGTATCGTCTGTATGGTCTGTTTCAAAGGTTCCAGGTCAGGAATCTATTTTTGCGTGGAGCGTCAATTTCACAGAAGGTTTCGATGTTTGGAGTTATCAAACCAACTACTATTATTCTGTCCGATTGGTGCGTGGGGAAAGTGGGAATCTACTCTCTGAGGCGCGTCCAACCACCGACTATGTGGATAATGGAGATGGAACGATCACACATACGCCAACACACCTGACCTGGAAACGATGTGCCGAGGGGCAGACCTGGAACGGTACTACCTGCAGTGGCGATTCCAATACCTATGGTTACGAGCAAGCTACAGCACTCACTGATAACTTTGCTGGACATACGGACTGGCGTATACCTACGGAACAAGAATTGAGGTCACTTGCGGATTACACCATTGCATCCCCGGGTCCGACCATGAATACCACGATTTTTCCGAACGCACCCTCGTCCCATTTCTGGTCTAATTCATCGGTCAATGGCTACTCGATGCGTGGTTGGAATGTCTATTTCATGAATGGGTTGGACGATTGGCCCATCCAGAGTAATGGCTACAACGTCCGTTTGGTGCGTCTGGAACAATAAGTTAGCTATTGTTTGATTAGATGTAACTACTCAGGCACCCAAAAAAGCCAACAACCGTGTTTTTGACTTTCATGAAATACCAAGGTTACGCCAATTATATTGGCAACTCGCGATGTAAGAGTCAGCGGGGCCGTTGGTATAACTCGTGATGTAAGATTTAGAAGGGCCGTTGGTATTAGAACTGCGATCCGCCTTCACGCGGCAGAATAATGCGATATACTGCGTATTCCGTCGATCGTCTGCTAATCACCTCCCACCTCCGGCCATTCTATGGAACTTGACCGCTTTGACCGAACGATCCTGCAGGTACTTCAGCAGGAAGGCCGCATCAGCAACCAGGACTTGGCCGATCGCATTGGTCTTTCTCCTTCGCCTTGTCTGCGCCGTGTACGTGCCCTAGAGGAGGCTGGATTCATCAAAGGCTACCGCGCACAACTCGACCCAAAAGCCCTAGGTCTCTCGCTCATGGCCCTGATCCATATCGCGATGGATCAGCACACACCAGAACGGTTTGATCACTTCGAGCGTATCATCCAGGACATTCCAGAGGTCATGGAATGCCTGTTGATCACGGGACAATCGGCTGACTACCAGCTCAAAGTGATTGTGAAAGACCTGGATGCCTACCAGGAACTGTTGTTAAACCGTATTACCAGAATCCAGGGTGTCACAGGCGTGCATTCGAGTTTTGTGCTACGACGGGTGGTCGATAAAGCCGAGATCCCTGTGGTGACGCAGACCACAAACAACAGGCCAAAGAACGGGTGATGCCTTTGGCCTTTGATAAACCCCATCCCCTTCACGGGGATGGGGATGGGGGAGACCGTTTCGTAGTGACCCCGAAGCAGCTTTTCTATGCCTCTACCTCTTTCAGTAGCCCAGCATTGAGGAAGCGCCCCAGGGGGCAAGGCTTGTACTTCGTTGCTTTGTCGCCACGGTACTCTGTGGCTTATGCTGCTCAACCCTGCGCTCAGTGTCACGAGTGCCCGCCTTTAGGCGGGGTGGTTAATCAACTTGGTTTATGTCGTTTTGCTCTACTTTGACTACTGTACAATCTTGTTCACCCTGAACTACCGATTCTGTATCTATGTCCCTAGTGAATCGCTTCTCGAAAGCATCGAAAGTTTCTCCACTAGATGTTCTCCAATATGTACGACCATTTACTGCGGATCCGATCACACAACACGCCGCTGCTGATGGACTTCGAAAAAGGTGAGCGCGAGTAAATGTAAGTTTTTTACCATTCTCAATCTGAACCAATATACCTAATGCTATCATTTGTTCACGAAGACGCCTGTATCCAGCAGCAAGGGATGCCTGATCACATGCAGAAGCCTCTGAGCCAGCAAGAACGACTACACCCTCCCCTGTGCTCATGGCTCTAGCTGTGATATTGGCAGCGTAGATCTGAAAGATTGGTGATTTCTGCTGTGCTTGATCTCCAACCATTGGCTGCGTAGGCAGTTCTGTTGCGGCAAGTGGTAGAGCAATGCCTCCGACAGATTCCTGTGCTGAAGTACACGTCACCAATGGATCAAGAACTCGATACCCTAGGACACCCAAAAGTATGCGGAGTTTATTGATAAATTCCTCCATCGTGTCACAATCTGCCATTGGTAGGCGGGGCTTTGCAGGGCGCACGGTGTTCTCAATCACATGGCGTTTAGCGGTATCTGCGAGTGCAATCAACCGCGATTCCAAGTAACGAACGTGCACTTTGGTCAAATTGTCATCCTTGTTCGTAAAAGCGACGCATTCTGTCCAGAAAGCTTCGGTTGGTGTGAAGTGTTGGGAAATGCGCCGAAGAACATTTTCTGATTCTCCAATATAGACAGAATCTTGAAGAGATTTTTCATCTTGCCCAAACAGGAAATACACACCTGGACGCTCCAGTTCATCCCACTCTTTCAGTTCATTAAGTCGTAACCTTGAGCACGCAATAGATTGACCAGTCCAGTTTATAATCTCGCCATGTCGGATACCCCCTAAACTACCATCTGCAAGATAGATGCGAATACTCTGTCCAAGTGCCATTGGTGTCTCCGAGATACTGTACCCTTAGAGGGCGGTGGTGAAAGGAAACGGTTTTTTGGGGAACCGTCAGTGTTCAGGTGCCGATCTTTCCCTGCTGTATTCTCTACAGTTCGTTTTCAAATAAGCATCTCGTCACAGTCAACATCTTTTTTAATACTCAGTCAAAAGCGCACTCTTTCTCACCTGCCACCCTCGACCGGACAAGACGGACGGTTGCGCCAAAAGCCTCCGCTCGACCAGCAGCGCCAGACCCAGGGTGCCCAGCGCACGAGCGCAAGTGCCAACCACAATGCCCACAACAACATCACCAGCCGATAGCACCACAGCGGAATCGAGAGCACTGTCACAACGGGCAGCACCCCCGTAAAACGATCGGCGTACCAGTGCAGATCTCCGGCAACCGAGCCATTGCCAGTCACGGCCATGTCGGGAATCCCCAACAAACCCTGATCCACCGCCGTTACCAACGTACTCAGGGCCACCACCATCAACACCACCAAACCGATCTGGATCCCACGGAACTGTCCAAGACGTAGCACATTGGGATCCAATCGGGCGCGTCTCGCCAGGGCAAAAGGCAATGCCACCACCCCAAGCGCCGAAAGAGGATCCAACTGGCTCAGCCCCACGCCCAACAACGCCCACTGATGGGTTGCAATCGGCGTATAACCGCTGCGCCCCAACAACCAGGCGATCAACAAGATCCCCGCCAACATCCCCCAGAACAATACCGCCGGACCCAAGATCGGGCCTGTGATCCATAACAACCAGCGATCAGCAGGCAAGTGCAAATCGATCTGGACGTTGACACCAGGGCGACCCATATCCACAAGCGGGCTGTCGTAACGCAGCGCAAGCCCCGACGCCACCCGCCAAGTCACTTCGTAACGCCGTTCGGCAGGCGTCAAGGGGAGAATCAGGCCCCCCTGTTCCAGTCGCAAAGGCTGATCCCGACCATCGACCTGCGTGCGCAAGACCTCCGCACCGAGCGGCAGAGGAAGGATGTGCTGCCCCCCCTGGCTGGAACGCACGTGCAGGGTTAGGGTAGCCTCCGCCAACCGCTGGCCTGGCGTGAGCTGTAGCCGTACCCCTTTGAAGGTCAGAGTATCCCCGGGTACACCGAGTGGGCGGGTGACAGCGATCTCGACCTGCTCCCCAGGAAAGGGCTGCCAGACTGGATACCATTGGCTTCCTTCACGGGTGTACATCGGCGCGAGACCTCGCAGCTCAGTATGCCAAAGCGGACTCGCCTCCAGCCGCCAGACCTCCATCCACGAGGCTTGGTTTGGTGCCGTCAGCGTTAGATGATCCCCAGAGGTCAGCCGACTGACCCAACGAACGTCATTACGGCCCGCCGGAAGACTAACTTCAATCAGGCCATCCGCGACCTTACACCCTGGTGTCTGCACCGCTTCCCCTGCCAATATCGGAAGACGCAGGGAAGCACCCACCTCACTCGGAGAAAGCCGCTTGACGTGGGTTTCCACCTCCCAGTCGAGGCCCAACTTGAGGGTACGCTCCACCTTCACAAACAGCGGCAGAGGCTGGGGGGATTCCACAGCCGTGGTTGGTTGGAGCACTTCGTGTTGGCGATACAGGAGCAGTTGATCCCCAGGCAAACCGTCAGGGCCAATGCCATCCACCTGCCAGCCTGGGGTAGTCACGATCAAACGATGAGGTTTTAAAGGCAGCGGCACAGCCAGTTTTTCGCCCACCAATGGGCCACGCAAGACGAGCACATGCTGGCCGGCCGGAACGATCTGCCAAAGCGCCCCCTCCTGCCAACGGCTGCTGGGGCCGAGGGCTAGACCGTCTTGTGATAAACTCGTTGGCTGCCAGCGGCGTGGATCGATCGGCAATGGGATCGCGGTCAGGGTTTGGGCGTCCAGGGTCAATGCTAGGATCAGCTCTTTATCGCTTGTGCGAACCTCTAGGCGATCCAGTTGGGCGCAGGCCGGTAGGCAATGCGGCGGCGCGGTCAGGCGGGTGCGCAACGTCTCCAAAAGCTCAGGCGATGGAAACCCCACAGCTCTTGATACCTCTTGCGATCCCTCTGACGACCCCTCGGCGTCTCCTCTAGAGGGGACTGTGCTCGTGATCGTCGATATCGATTCCGCACGCAACGGCGCAGACCACATCCCCGCACCCACAAAAACGCTCATCAGCACCAACGCAACCGCGCCCAAAGTCGGAAGCGATGACGGTATTGGCGGTTCGGTCGCCGCTTCCTTGGACGACGGGGGAAGTGGCAATGGGGGAGTACGCAGATCAAGAAAGATCAACCAAGCCAAGAACAGCGCCCCCAAGCATTGCGCCACCCGCCATAGGCGCGTCGCCAGTGGATTGAACAACCACAGGGTATAGGTCTGACCCTGGCTCACCGGCCCACTCCACGAAAAACCCAAAGTGTGCCAATGCCACTCAGGAATCCCTGGCCCTGTCTGGATTTTGGCGTCAGGATCGATGGTCGGCAACGGTTGGGTGTGTTTTGCGCGTGCTTTGTAGTCAGAACGTTGTGCCACATTCGGTATGTTCGACGATTCTTCTTGCATCGATCCCCCCATTATACCCGGCGGTTTCATGGGTGCTGGTGCCGCTTCGTCGGAGGATTTGGCCATCATGGGGAGCGGCACTGGCGGCGGCGCTGGAGTGGGTGCTGATGCCCTTGACACCGCATCCGAAGGAGACGAGAGCGTAACCGATCCACCCCCCCGTTCCAGTTGCGGATAGAGAACCGCCCGTACCGAGTGGAACATCAGCCCGATCAACATCATGCTGATCACAGCAACGCTTGCCAGACGATAGCGCCGTACCCACACGGCAAATCGACCCTCAGGCAACACTTGGAGTAAGGCGGCAGCAGCAAGCAGGTTGATCCAGCCAAGCTGAGGCGCTTCGGGAAGCTGCCAACTCAACACCAAGGCCACACCTGCGGGCACTGCAAGACCTACCCCGTAGAAGCGACTGATCGCCAACAGGGTGATCAACACCAGGAAGAGATCCAATAAAGTCCACTCACCGACCCAGGTTGTCGGAAGCTTGTCCATTCCAAAGGCTGCGAACAGCGACCAACCCGGCCCAAGATGGAGGGTTGTGCTGTCGGTCTGAAGGTCGCGATCCCAGCCGTTGGCGGGAAGGGTCAGCGCCACACCCAGAAGAGAGGAAGTCATCACACCCGAGGTACTGCCCTCCACCGGAAGAGTCCAGCGGCTTTCGGTCTCTAGCATGAGTGGCCCACGGCGTACCTCAATGCCTGGTCGATTACCCTCCTGCTGGTTTGGCAAACGGGTGACGAATTGCGGGTTGCCTGCGAGATTCACCTGACCCAGCGGCAGATCCGGAGTCGTCAATCGGCCATCCTGCGACAGGGTGCCGGTCAGCCGATCGGCAATGTTGAGACCCACACCGTTAAAGTCCAGCCACAGGGTTCGATCCAGTTGAAGGCGGTCGGGTTCGGGGGTGGCATCGCCCCGCTGTAAAGTCATCAAGGTAAGGCTCTGGCCGGGTTGTGCGAGAAAGGTGGGGAGATGGCGCCAAGCATTGGGCAGATGGGTTTGCTGTGGATCGAGGGTTGTCAATCCTTTGGGCTCGACCAAACGGAGGTTGGGATCCGCTTGGAAAGTCCATATCTCTTGTTCCGGCCAGGGCGCTATCTGGGACGGTGTGATGAGGGATTCGAGCAGGGTGGGGAAACGAGCGTCAACCTCCAGCTCCCAACGACCCGGACGCAGTTGCACCCGCCATTCGCCGCTTGCGTCTAAGCTGTTTGGCAAAGGGGAGCGAATGGCGATCGGCAGGGCAGTCGGGGGGAGTGGGGAGGGCAAGCGCACCTCCCTATCGCGGCCAGCCACGTCAAGGGTAAGGTGGGTGGTGACCAGGAAGGGCTGTCCGTCTTGCAGACGACGAAAAACTTGAATGGCTAGGCTGTCGGTTGCCAAAGCAGTGTTCGTTCCGTGCGTGGTGGATCGCAACCATAGATAATCGCCCTCTTGATGGGGGGCAGAGACCACTTGATCGGACACGCTGAGTTGCAAGAGAGCGGTCTCTGGGGGCAGCTTCAGGCGTTCTGGGAGGTGCGTCCAAACGAATCGACCCATCATCCGATAGGTACCGGCCTCAAGGCTCACGGTTGGTCGACCGTCTGATTCCAGCACGATGGCCGCCTGACCGTTGATCATCACCTCGGTTGGCCAGTTCTGCGCATCACCTGGCAAGGTCAGGCTACTGCGGTACAAGACCTGCCATTCTTGCTCAAAGTTTCCGCCTTGTTCGTCGAGGTCAAGACGGAGCGGACTGACCCAGGCGCACATCCGCGTTGATTGATCGTAGCGCGTTGGACAGAAAGGGGCTGGGTCATCGTGCAGTACCCAGGGCACCCAGGGGGCCAATGCTGGCGGCACGTAGGGTACGACGTCCTCGGCTAGGGCGATCTGAGAAAAAACCAACAGGCAGAGGATCAGCAAGGGCATGGCAGACTCCTGGGATAGCAAAACAGGTTTTGTAGCCTTTTTTGTAGCTTTTTTTGTAGCCTTTGATAAACCCCTTCCCTGAGGGAAGGGGCTGGGGGATGGGGGCTTTTGATCTTGATCTTGATGATCTTGATGATCTTGATGATCTTGATGATCTTGATGATCTTGATCTTGATGATCTTGATGATCTTGATCTTGATGATCTTGATGATCTTGATGATCTTGATGATCTTGATGATCTTGATGATCTTGATCTTATTGATCTGGATTTTATTGATCTTGATAAGATCGAGTCAAAACCAGCCCCCTTTCTTTTTTTAGTACAAAGTCAAAACATCACTACCGGAGTCCGTGATCGACCAGAAGCTTGATTACCTCACGACAGCCGTTTTGGGAAGCGAGCGTCAATGCGGTAGCGCCGTCTTTTCTTTGGGCACGGCCATCGGCACGCCAAATGAGCAAAGTCTGTACCACGTCTTTGCGGTTCTCTCGCGAAGCCAGCATGAGCGACGTAGTTCCATCTGTGGTCTTGGCGTTGATGTCTGCGTGCGCGGAGAGCAACCTTTGCACAACGTCTCGATGACCTTCCCGTGAGGCTAGCATCAGTGCGGTAGCGCCTCCGTTCGCTGTGGCATTGACCTCGGCCTTCGTGTCTAGCAGCAAACGCACAAGCTCGCCCTGACCATTCTTGGCGGCCAACATCAAGGCAGTGCCCCCATTCTCGGTTTTGGCGTTGACATCGGCCCGTGCGTTGAGCAACAGACGCGCCATGTTCAGGTTGCCTGTTCCACAAGCATACATCAGAGGGGTGGTGCCGTCCTCATCTTTGGCGTTGCTGTTGGCCCGAGCGACCACAAGTGCGCGTGCTACGTCAAGGTGATCGTAGGCGGCGGCCAACAGCAAGGCTGTGGCACCCTCACGGGTTTTTACGTTCACATCGACGCCCTTGTCGATGAGTGCTTGTACGACCTCTGGGTGGCCATTTTGCGAGGCGGCGATGATGGCGGTAGCGCCAAATTCATTTCTGGCGTTTCCATCGACGCCAGAAGCCAAAAGCTGTGTAACCCGAAATACATTCCCATCCGAGGCGGCGCGAATGAGGTCTCTCTCGAAGGCTCCAGGCGGGCCATAGGCGTATGCTAGGTTCACGCTGATGGCACAAAAAACGGCCAGGGTGAAAAGCGACAGGTCTTTGATATTTATCACGATTGCGCCCCTCTTCCTGGTGACTATCATTTTTAAAATGCCCCATACTCTATTAAATAACCCAAGTTGCCACCTATGACCACCATCAGAATCCTTCCAAGAGGTAATGGATTAATGTAGCCTTATAGTAATCAATCTATTGGTTGCCGATGGGGAAGTAAAATGGAC
>CAIJYR010000233.1 GCA_903824965.1 uncultured Thiotrichales bacterium | reverse complement strand
TTCTGCTACAACCTCCTGGCCGTGACCGATGGCAATTCCTCTTTCACAAACGACCTGCTCTGACGGTCTACTGCACCGTGCTCATACCCGAAGGTACAATCTTCGCGGGTTCATGACGCAGCCACCCCGTTTGTAACAGCGCGGGTTTCTGATCCGCCCACATCTCTTCTAGGTGGGATGGGTGGTGCGCGTTTCCAATTACGCAGCAAGCGAGGAATGCGTTGATGCGTAGCGTTCCCAGGAGCCACCGTCCTTGTGGTCAGAAACCTCGTCTCGATACTTGCGGAGGAGATCGCCAAAGCTACGAACGCTGTGCTGCCCATGCTTGGGCCTCGCTTTTCAGGCGGAACGACTCAGAGATATCGACGCCATCGCGTCTGACACGCACACGCCAGCGCGATCCGCGTTTTTCAATGGTAGCCACGACTGGGACACTCGGTGGGGCAATCGTGGGACACAGCCTACCAGAAACGCGCCAAACTTGGCAAGAACGCGCCAATAGGGAATCTTGACAAACGTCTGTTTCACCACGAAATCCAACTCACTACGAGGTACAGCAAACACCATAATGGTGCCGGATGTCGGAATCGAACACATAGATTTTGCGCCATCTATAGCCTCTCGTGCGTAATCTTTGGGGAGCGAGTACAGAGATTCCCCAAAATGCGCTCCAATCTGCATCCCACGCAGCATCCGCGCCCGCACTAGGGGGGGACAGTGGGTCGGTCGATTTCTCGGATCGCTCTCGCGATGGCAACCAGCTCAGCCCTCGTGTCGCCCTTGTGGTTCTCTGTACGATGTATCTGATACTGCCACTCTCCGTCGATTCTTACCACTTCTCCGAGGAACTGCCGATTGGCCCCTGATCCTCGGATGACACCTCTCCGGTCTGGGTAAGGGGACGAATCGATCCGTATTGTCGCCCTCATGCCGCCCCCAGCACCGCCCTGGCTTTGTACCAGAGAGCCACTCGTTCGCGGTAGCCGTTAAGTCCGCCGTTGATGGTTTTGGTGATGCGCTGGAAGTCGCCGAGGTCTGCTTTGTCGTTCAGTTTGTGCATTTGCCAGAACCAAGCGGCGGAAGCGGCGGCATGGTCTGGCAATTCGAGCTGTTCGGGATGCTCTTCCAATGGCAAACCCAACGCTACCCCTGCCGATCGGTAGTTGGCCCGTCCGGTGATCTGGATGAGGCCACGGCCTCGATACCAGAACCCGTCGCCGTCCTTGGTATTGCCCAAGTCTTTGCGCCCCTCATAGCCTTTCTGGGCGTCGGTTGGCCCCCACAGCTCCAGCACAAACTGCAAGGAACCAGACTCGTGCCCGATCTGTGCCAAGAAAGCAGCTTGTCTGGTCGGGGTGTCAATCCCGAATCGCGCCATTGCGGTGTTGATAGCTTCAAGCCACGCCATCGCTTTTTGGTGGTTGGAACCTGTGGAGGCTGCCAATTGGTCTACGGTAATCGCCATAAATCTCTCCTCTAGTTATCCCGTGCAATAAAATAGGTGAATTGAACGTAGATGGTCACACCTGTTGTTTGTAGGGTGTACGGTGCTGCCTGTGTGACGAACAGTGCGCCGTCCAGTTCGAGTTGCGCGACGGTTTGTGTTGCATCGATAGAGATTCCACCTGACGCGAATGCGCCAGGGCTTCCCCCATTGAATATCCGCCAATTTCCGATACAAGACGAAGAAGCAAGATTGGAGGGGGTGCAATAGAACCCTGTGCTGCCAATCTGTACCTTCCCTGTGGTCTGAATCAACGGCAATCCGACCTGGATGTTTCCGGTCGGGAACGTTGTGCTGCTCCCAACGGTCAAGTGCGCGTTGACCGTTACCTTTGTGCCGTCCTTCCAGAAGGTCGCCCCTACGGTTCCATTGCCAAGGGTGATGCCAACCAGGGTAGACAGGAAATGGGGAGCAAAGGCCACACAATCATGATCCCCGTATCTATTCAAAATGGCAAGCCTACTACCGATGTTATTCTCGTAATAGGGGCCATTCACAAGTCGCCTTGAGACATTGCCACGCAAGGTCAGGTTGTTTATCGTTCCAACATGACCTACTGCTTGGCA
>CAIJYR010000232.1 GCA_903824965.1 uncultured Thiotrichales bacterium | reverse complement strand
TATTGTCGATAAAAATATTTTTGGGATGAGTGAACGCTTTAATATTATCACGATTATTCCGCGTATCTACGATATGTCCACTCATTCCGAGTTTACAATTGCAACGCTGGTAAACTTTATTTCTAAAATTTATAAGGCGTCTTGTGGAAATATTATCCATCTTTCAAACTTTGTCAATTTCAAGATCGTATTGTTCTTTGAAGATAAGGGAATGCCTTTCGGATTTGTCAAGGAACATTCGATCGATCGTTCTATCTTGAACCCTGGAGGTGATCCGAATCATGTCATGTTTGTACGAAATCTGCAATACGAAGACAATGGAGAATTGAAGTTTTCTCCATTTGATACATCACATATCTATATGAAAGGAATGCACGAGTTGATGCGAGGACATATTCAGCTTACTGCCGCTCCAACTGCCGCACCCAATACATTTACATCTGCTAATATGTTTACATCTGCCGCTCCAACTCCTGCGTCCACTACTGCCGCTCCAACTACTCCCGCTCCTAATACGTTTGGAACAAATCCGTTTGGAGCAACCGCTTCCACTGCTCCATTTGGGGCTACGAACAATCCGTTTGGAGCAAGTACATTCAGTACGACGACAGGGACATTGGTTCGTGGCGAAGAACAGAAAACGATCAAATTGTTACCAAGCTTCCAGAGAGACTGGATAGCTACACACAAACGACAACCATGAGCCCACAGATTGGTCTGTTATTAATTTTGCTAGGCGTATTAAGCGCGTGTAGTCCCGTGGACGAGCGCCGTGATGCTTTGGATAAACAAATCCGCAGTGAGATTGCCGGAGCCGTAGAGAACGCCAACATACCCTCACATGCAACGGTGGAGAATGCACTCCTACCGCCCATGCATATCCCTCTGCCGGTCTCAGCCCCAGTAGCAGCGCAACGGTTTAATTTGTCTGTCAACAATGCACCGGCACGCGAGGTTTTTCTCGGTCTGGCTGCTGGCACACCGTATAGCATCCTGCTCCACCCAGAGGTCTCAGGAGAGGTTTCTCTTAGCCTTAAAAATGTAACACTGATCGATGCCCTGAATGAATTGCGTGACCTCTATGGTTACGGTTATCGCATCGATGGCAAGCGTATTGTGATCCAACCGCTGACAATGCAGACGCGGCTGTTCCGAATCAATTATTTGATTGGTAGCCGCAGGGGGCTCTCTGATCTGCGGGTGATCTCGGGTTCGGTAAGTGATAGTTCCCAAAACGGGAATTCTAACACAAACTCTTCTACGAACTCTTCTATGGGCTTTGGTGGGAACAATAATAACAATAACGGCACGAATTCACGATCGGTCGAGAACACCCATATCACCACCACATCAACCAATGATTTCTGGACTGATCTAACCCGCTCACTCACCGACTTGGTGGGCCATGACGGGGGCCGTAACGTGATCGCCAATCCGCAATCTGGCATCGTTGTAGTACACGCCACGCCAAACGAATTACGTGATGTGGCTGATTTTCTCCGTGCGATGGAACTCTCCCTAGATAGGCAGGTAATCCTCGAAGCAAAGATTATCAATGTAAGCCTAAGCGACGGCTTTCAATCGGGAATCAACTGGGCCGGTATCTCCAACGGCGGTCAGTCCTCGCTCGTCATCGGACATTCTGGCCAAGTAGCCGGCATATCTGGCAACCCATCAAGCGGTTTTACCGCCAATGCCTCTGGCATTGGACTCCAATCGGGTAATTCTACACTGAGTAGTCAAGGACTGACCGCTGGCGGCGGATTGTTTGGAATTGCCTTTGCCAATAAGAATTTCAGCTCCCTCCTCGAATTCTTACAGACCCAGGGTCGCATCCAGGTATTATCTAGTCCGCGCATCGCCACCTTAAACAACCAGAAGGCAGTGCTAAAGGTTGGTACTGATGAATTCTTTGTCACCGGAGTTAGTTCTAGTTCTGCGGTTCAGACCAACAATACGGGATCCCAGACTGGAAACCAGCCGATACAGATCACGCCAAGTGTCACGTTACAGCCATTCTTCTCTGGCATCACCCTGGATGTCACGCCACAAATCGACGATGGTAAAAACGTCACGCTGCATATCCACCCGTCGGTAAGTGAGGTTTCATCGGTTACTAAAATCATCGGCGTAGGCACCGATAACCCCTTGAGTCTGCCACTAGCCAGGAGCAATGTCACCGAGACGGATAGCATCATCCGCACCCATGACGGGCAGATTGTCGCCATCGGTGGACTCATGACGCGGAGCACCAGCGACGATCACTCCCAATTGCCAGGGCTTGGGGATCTACCTGCCGTTGGAGGTCTCTTCCGCAACACAAACCAGTCGCTCGTCAAGAATGAATTGGTCATCCTCCTCAAGACCACCGTGATCGAGGATGATGCTACTTGGGCCCAATCAGCGCGTGATTTCCAACAGACATTCAGTAATCCTCCCTCGCAGAGCACCCCACAGCCCCCTTAGTCGTCTGTCACAAATTCGGGGACACCAATCCTTCCCATTTTAGTTCTCTATCGTTGGTCACAGCTATGTATAGGACTCATTTTGGTCTGCTTGAGGAACCCTTTGGGATTACTCCAGACACGAATTTTGTAATCCCAACGAAATGCTATCAAGAAGCTCTTAATACATTAACGATTGCGGTACGAAATGGGGCTGGCTTCTCAAAGATCACCGGAGAGGTAGGTACTGGCAAGACGCTATTGTGTAGGAAATTTCTGGCAAGCCTTGGGCCAGAATATGTTACTGCATATATTCACAATCCCTATCTGGAACCACAAACACTTCTGCTTGCGCTGGCTGATGAGTTAGCAATCCCACTACCTGGTGCTGAGGACAATAACCAGCACCATCTTCTGAAAGTGCTCGCCCAAGCATTAACCGATATCGCTTTACAGGGTAAGCGTGCGGTGCTGTGCATCGATGAGGCACAGGCAATGC
>CAIJYR010000231.1 GCA_903824965.1 uncultured Thiotrichales bacterium | reverse complement strand
GGTTGCCTTACGTTTTGTCTCAGCCCGCGATACGGCTGCGGACATCGACAAAACGTACGGCCCTCACGGCTACGCGGGGCTCGTCGCACTACGCTTCGCTCCATGTGCTCCTCGAGGGAGGAAAGGAGACGGTTTTAGGTAGCCGTCAGTGAAAGGCGCCGGTCTTTCCCGGCTGTCAGCCCGATCGGGACGAGTGAAGCACACCTTCTCCAAAAATCACTCCGGTACTTTCAGGGCCAGGAAAAGCGCACCGTTGGATCGTTGCACCAGTAAAGGAACGGTTTTTCCTGCTGGGAGACCCTTCACCACCGTACGAAAACCAGCGGCATCAGGTACCTTAGTGCCATTCAGCGAAAGAATGACGTCTCCCTCGTGTAAGCCTGCCCGTCGACCTGGTCCATCGCCAACTTCTTTGACCAACACACCCCCCTCTCCCTTGAGGTTCAACTCTGTCCGCTGATCAGCGTTCAGATCGGTGACTGAAAAGCCTAATCGGTTTTCTTTGCTGGGTGCTGTACTGCTCGCATGGTTTTTTTCGTCCTCGTTGGGCAGTTCGCCTACCTTAAGGGAAACGGTACGCGTTTTACCACTCCGCAATACCTTCAGCTCTACAGAAGTCCCTGCCGCTGTCCGGCCGACCAGCGGAGGGAGATCTGTGGAAGCGGAGATGTGTTGTCCATTAAACGCTAGAATCACATCGCCTACCTGGATATCGGCTGCTCCGGCTGGGCCATTAGGCAAAACCTTTGCCACCAGAGCACCTTCAGGACGCTCCATCCCAAAAGATTCGGCCAACTCGTGGGTTACGTCTTGAATCAGTACCCCAAGCCAACCGCGAGAAACATACCCTTTGGCTTTGACCTGGTTCACAACGTCCATGGCAACATCGATGGGGATGGCAAAAGAGAGGCCCATAAATCCCCCCGTGCGGCTGTAGATTTGGGAGTTGATCCCGATGACATCGCCCGCTAAGTTAAACAAGGGGCCACCCGAGTTTCCTGGGTTAATCGCCACATCGGTTTGGATAAACGGAACATAATTTTCACTGGGGAGATTGCGTCCCAGGGCACTGACAATGCCCGCCGTGGCCGAGTGGTCGAACCCAAAGGGGCAACCAATGGCTAGCACCCATTCGCCTACTTTCAGTTTCGAGGGATCCCCCATGTGGACAACCGGCAGATCTTTAGCATCGATCTTTAAGAGGGCAATGTCACTTTTTGGATCGCTTCCAACCACCTTGGCCGGTAATTCGCGTCGATCATTCAGGCGGACGATGATCTCGTCGGCATCTTTGACCACATGGTGGTTTGTGAGGAGATAGCCATCCGAAGAAATGATAAAACCCGATCCCAAGGATTGTGCTTCCGTATCCCCATTCCCATCCTCCTCTCCATTGCCACCCCCGTTGCCACCCCCATGGTCTCCGAAAAAGCGACGAAAGAGATCGCCGAGATCATCGGGAAGATCAGGCATATCCTTGCCTTGTGGCAGATGTAGGCGGTGTTTTTTCGCCTTTTGGGTGGTACTGATGTTGACAACCGCAGGGCCAGCATTCTCCACCAAATGGGTAAAATCGGGCAGTTCTTGGGCACGCACAGGGGTTGTACTCAAAACGACTACCGCAAGTGCTGTCGCAAAAAAAGCATGGGCAATGCGTATCATGGAGGCTCCATCTTGTTGTGGTAAGACTAGTCTTTGGTCTAAACCATCCCATGGCTCAAGCCAGGGGATTCTCGCGGTCTCTCGTTGACAACCGAATGATCACAGGTTTGCGTATTTCTTCAATCGTGAAGGTGAAACGATGTTCCCATCCTAGTGACCGTGGCCTCAGGCACTTCGCCAACGATGGTCACTTGCCAATCGCGGTAACGGGTACTGTAGATGTTCAAAGCGCCCCGCCGTGATAGTCCGCGCATTGTCTCACGATCCGCAGGCACACGTTCGACAAACACAGACACCGTGGCCAAGCCATCGCTGTAAACGAACTGTTGCGTCGATGCCGTGTCCTGTTGATTGCCCTCTTCCAAACGGAATCCCGCTGGCAACTGTCCTACTGTCCAGGCCACAGAGCCAGCATTTGCGAGTGCTTGCGTTGTTTGGGCAGGGACAACCTTGGATTCTTTGGACTCCACAGGGTCTACAGGTTCCGTGACGAGGCTCATTCGTATGAACAGGACGCGCTCTAGGACATCGCCCTGTTTGCCAAGCAATTCTGATTTTAGTAACAACCCTGTGTCTAGGTCGAGCCAAAACCGATGCCCATAACGCAAGTCATCTCGCGGATACACCTCTAAAGACTGTGCGTTGCGACCCGCAATCCGTTCGTTCTTGCCAAGGCGGAGATCATAGTATGCCGTGATTTCATCGATGTGTTGCAAAGCACCCGGGGATATCGGGCGCCCCACCAGAACGACCGATTGCCCCGTGGGTAGGGTACACGTCGCCTGGCCTTGATGCCTGACTACCTCTCGCACAGGGCCATCCAACGTAGAAATATGTTCCTGATCGGTGTGTTTCCCGACTTGGCGAACGATATGCAATGTGGTCATTTGGCCGTTTTGAAGGTACACAAAATCACCCTCATAACTCACCGTGCGACGGGCTTCGAACATCCGCGTTAACAGTTGTAAGGGTGCTACCGTTGCGTGAACCGTCGCAGCAGGCAAGCTCGCGATCAAACCAATGGCAAGAAACCGTCCAACGCTACACACGCTCATAGTTACTCTTGATAATCAACAAGATGCACAAAAGGCACGACCCCTCCAGCGCCACTGCCTGCTAGATAGACACTGTGGTTCATTAGGTAGGCGTTGATCAGCGCGGCTTGCGGGGCGTTGGGGTCGATCTCCGTGTACGAGAGGGCCACGGTTTGATCAGGTGGAATGACACCAGGAGTAGCTGGGTTTTGGGGGGTAAAAGAAATCAAGGTAAGCAAGACCACTGCCGCTGCTGCAAGACCTTTCCCTCGGTGTCGTCGCAACCAAGGCACATGCCGCACGTGACGACGCACGTGTATGCTGGGGGGATGGGAGGCCAAGGCAGCCGCGACCCGATCAGCCAGAGAGGTTACACAAATCGGTGGGGCCGTTCGACGTAGAACATCCTTTGCCAAATGGTAGCGTGTCCAACGCTCTTTCAGAGCATCATCTTCGGTGAGTGCGTGCAGGATGTGATCGAACTCATCGGTGCTCAACTCGTCGTCCATGAGTGCCGATACAGCCTCGGAGTGCGGTGGCACGTTCCCCAATGTCCCCATGTTAGTTCTCCAGCAATGGTTTTAGCTTTTGGTCGATGGCTTCCCGTGCCCGAAAGATCCGCGATCGAACGGTGCCTACCGGACACCCCATCGCTTGTGCAATTTCTTCGTACGTGAGACCGTCCATTTCTCGGAGGGTAATCGCATCGCGTAGATCCTCTGGCAGCTCAGCGATGGTGCGGAAGACGGTCTGTTCGATCTCGTCACGCAGGAGCAAATGTTCTGGTGTGGCCAACTCTTTCAGCTCATCGTTCTTTTCGTCCCAGGGGTCTTCATCGAGCTTGATGCGTGCTGTCCGTGGCCGCCTTTCGCGAGCGATCAAGTGGTTCTTCACGGTGTTCACGGCAATGCGGTACAACCATGTGTAAAAAGCACTGTCACCCCGGAAGTCCGGCAATGCCAGGTAGGTCTTGATAAAAGTCTCCTGTGCCAGATCCAGCGCCTCGTTTTTGTCATGCAGGTAACGGGAGATCAAATGCACCACTTTATTCTGGTATTTGCGTACAAGGACGTCAAAAGCTTGTCGGTCTCCCTGTTGGGCACGCTCTACCAGTGCTTGATCCGATTTTACACGATCGAGGTCTGTTGCTCTGGACACGGGCTAGTCCTTGCCACCCAGCGGCGATAGAGATCCACACGCACGTTCTTTCGCAGTGCCTGGTAGAGTGACCAATGATTGGTCGGTTAGTTCACAAAAAGCAGAATGGGGCATCGGTTTCGGGGGTCGGTTGCTCAAGCACCTGTGTGCAAGATTCTACCCAATTCTCTTTGCAAAGGGCGATTGTATGAGGCTACCCGTCGATTAATTATAATCAAAGGGTTATCATGTGCTCGACCAGAGCATGGTTTACCATGCTGTTCAAAACGCGGTTTAAAACTCGGTTCAAAACTGGATTCTTTTGATGAACAACACGCTACATGATGTCCTCATTCTGGGGAGTGGGCTTGCGGGTCTCACGACTGCTTTACACCTTGCCGATCGGGCACGGGTTGCGATCGTTGCCAAGCGTGCCTTTCAGGAGGGTGCAAGTCTGTATGCCCAAGGCGGCATTGCGGCTGTATTGGACGCAGAAGACTCTGTGGCGCTGCATGTGCAGGACACTTTGGTGGCGGGTGCGGGACTGTGTGATGTAGAAGCCGTGCGTTTTGCTGCTGAGGGAGCACCCGCTGCCATCGATTGGTTGGTAGAACAGGGGGTGCCCTTCACGCGAGAGCGTCAAGCAGACGGTCGAGAAGACCTGCATCTCACCCGAGAGGGGGGGCACAGCCAGCGCCGTGTGGTGCATGCTGCCGATGCGACCGGCCAAGCTGTGGTGAACACCTTAGTAGAACGGGTACGCGCACACCCCAACATTGATATCTATGCCAACCATGTCGCGGTGGAGTTGATCACAGGTGCTTGGTTGCGCCGTTCCCACAAACGCTGCTTAGGCGCTTATCTGCTGGATCGAGAAAGCGGCCGGGTCAAAGCGTTTCCGGCCCGTTTTGTCGTATTGGCAACGGGGGGAGGCGGCAAAGTCTATCTCTACACCACCAATCCTGACGTAGCGAGTGGCGATGGTGTTGCTCTGGGGTGGCGTGCTGGATGTCGGGTGGCCAACATGGAATTCATCCAGTTCCACCCGACGTGTCTTTATCATCCGCGTGCCAAATCCTTTTTGATCAGCGAAGCAGTTCGTGGAGAAGGGGGACGATTGCTGTTGCCGGACGGCACCCCCTTCATGCATCGTTTTGATGAGCGTGGCGAACTCGCACCACGGGACATCGTCGCACGCGCCATCGATCACGAGATGAAACGTCTTGGAGCAGAATGCGTTTACCTCGATATACGTCACAAGGGTGCTGATTTTATTCTGCAGCACTTTCCCAACATCCATGCACGTTGCCTAGAGTACGGTCTTGATATGACCCGTGATCCGCTGCCGGTTGTCCCCGCAGCGCACTATATGAACGGCGGCCTCATGACCGATCTGCACGGACAAACCGATGTCGAAGGACTCTATGCGGTGGGTGAGGTCGCCCACACGGGTTTACACGGTGCTAACCGAATGGCCAGCAACTCTTTGTTGGAGTGCTTGGTTTTCGGACGGTCGGCGGCACTGGACATCCTGGGTGCTCTGCACAGGGCCCCTGATCCAGGGGAGGTGCCCCCTTGGGACGAAAGCCGCACGACCAATTCTGATGAATTGGTTGTGGTCTCCCACAACTGGGATGAGGTGCGTCGTTTCATGTGGGATTACGTCGGTATTGTACGAAGCGACAAACGATTGCAGCGTGCTAAGAACCGTGTCGATTTGCTTTCCCAGGAGATTGCACAATATTATCGAAACTTTCGCCTCACAGGGGATCTCTTGGAGTTGCGGAATCTGGTACTGGTGGCAGACCTGATCATTCGTAGCGCCCAAGCACGGCGCGAGAGCCGTGGTTTGCACTACACGTTAGACAATCCGACAATCAACGACAGCACCACACCACAAAACACGGTCTTGGTTCCGCCCCGCTATCGACCGACCTTGGGTCGTTCCTCGGTACCCTGACGATCGCTAGCGAAGCATGTGGCAAAAGGCATAGAATCAACCAATACGCGAGGGAGAACAATCGTGGCGGTTCGTATTCTACTGGTGATTATCGGCGTGCTGGTGTTGGCTGGGATGATGTGGTGGGAACGGCAGAGTAGTATCCCGCACAAGCGTCGTGACCGAGACATTGTTGAGGGCATGGATCTTACGCTCCATGTGGAGGGTGAAGAGCCGTTCGTGGACTTTTCCGAGTTGGGTGGTCTCACCGCCACGGGGGTGGCATCCGTCGACACGCCCTCTGAATCATTGCCCGTACTGGAAGAGAAAATCGTAGTGATCAACCTGGTTGCCCCGACGGATCAACCCTACGCAGGCATCGATGTACTCACAGCCCTCCAGGGTGCCCGTCTGGTCTACGGCGAGATGAGTATTTTTCACCACCGTGTCAAGACTCACCACCGCCCTGTGTTCAGCATGGCCAACCTGGTCGAACCCGGCACCTTCCATCCACCCTCCATGGATCGTTTTATAACCCCGGGTCTTACGCTGTTCATGAGCCTTCCCTGCCACGTTTCGGGTACGCACGCATTTGAGCAAATGCTGGCATCGGCACAACACCTGTTCACTGAACTGGGTGGGCATCTGTGCGATCAACGCCGCCGTCCCCTCGATAAACAGGCCATTGCAAAACTGCGTACCGAGGTCTCGCAATACCTGCAGCGTATCGATGGTATTTGATCCTAGAGTATCCCCTTATTTTTGGAGAAGCACATGGAAAAGACTACACTTTTTATTGCGTTAGGTGCCATAGGTACCATGATCTTGGGCGGTTGTGTCGTAGAACCGCTGCCGTACGATGAACACAACCAATGGAGCAACGTAACTGCTCAGGAGGGTGTTGTTGGGACGCTCCGGAGATGTTAGTTCATCAACTGAGGCGAGGTTGAGGCACGACCCCCTGGAAAGTCTGAACCAGTACCTGGAAGGGATTAACGCCCTGTTTGCGCATGGTATCGAG
>CAIJYR010000230.1 GCA_903824965.1 uncultured Thiotrichales bacterium | reverse complement strand
GGTTGCCTTACGTTTTGTCTCAGCCCGCGATACGGCTGCGGACATCGACAAAACGTACGGCCCTCACGGCTACGCGGGGCTCGTCGCACTACGCTTCGCTCCATGTGCTCCTCGATGGTCCCAAGTCCATGCGGGTACGTTTGGTTATTGAACCACTAAACTGGTAAAATAGAGCGCGTCAATAGGAGGCGCATCTACTTGTTTGAGTGCTTTGTTGACCACCTCTTGGGCATCGGCACGCAATTTCTCGCGCCCTTCTCTTGTTTTGATGACGTCTTGCTCTTGGCTGGTAAACAACATAATCAGATTGTTGCGAAGCAGAGGCATGTGGGTATCAATTGCTTTGAGAGCCTCTTCATTCTTAGCGGAGAGGGCCACTGTAACTTGCATAAAGCGTGTTTGGTGCGGATCAGGTAGATTCACAACAAAAGGAGGCGTGATCTCCTTATAGTTTCCGCCAGCGCCACCACCATGGCCTTCAGACTCACCGAGTACCATAGGAGAGACGGCATATGCACAGAGAATACAAAGCACATACAGAAATTTCTTCATCGATCACTCCAGAGTTTTTGGATCAACCAGGTAGGTGTGGGATAGGGTAAGGGTACGCCCCCTGCAACGCCATGGGAGCGCAGGAAAGACCGGCGACCCAGAACGGTCGGAGATGTGTTCCCGATCTATCACACGTAGAACGTCATTATGGGTGTCACCATGACCAATGATCAAGCACTAGCACACATGCACAACCTCCTGCGTAAGATGCTAGAACTCAAAGGATCTGATCTGTTTATCTCGGTTGATTTTCCAGCGGCTATGAAAATTGATGGAAAAATGACCCCGATCACGCAACAGAAACTCAACGATGAACACACGCGGGCCTTTGCGCTGTCGTTGATGAACGAAAAGCAACGTGCAAGCTTTGAACAGGAAAAAGAGTGCAATTTTGCCATTTGGCCCAGAGACATCGGACGATTTCGGGTCAACGTCTTTGTACAACAAGAGCATGTTGGCATGGTGTTGCGCACCATCACCACAACGATTCCAAGGTTCGAGGATCTTGCGTTGCCCTCTGTCCTGAAGGATGTGATGATGTCCAAACTGGGCCTCATCATCCTTGTGGGAGGAACGGGTTCTGGAAAATCGACCACGCTGGCTGCCCTGATCGACTACCGCAATGAAAACTCCTATGGCCATATTATTACGATTGAAGACCCGGTAGAGTATGTTCATACCAGCAAAAATTGTTTGATTACCCACCGAGAAGTGGGGCGCGATACGCTGAATTGGGTTCCTGCACTCAAGAATACTTTGCGCCAAGCACCGGATGTTATTCTGATCGGTGAGATCCGTGATCGGGAGACGATGGAGTTTGCATTGGCCTTCGCTGAAACAGGCCATTTGTGCATGGCAACCCTCCATGCCAACAATTCTAACCAAGCACTCGATCGGATTATTAACTTCTTCCCAGAAGAACGCCACCAACAATTGCGCATGGATCTCTCGCTTAACCTGCGTGCTTTTATATCACAGCGTCTTGTGCCGAAGAAAGGCGGCGGCCGATGTGCGGCCATTGAGATATTATTGAACTCTCCGCTGGTCGCCGATCTGATTCTGAAGGGCGAGACCAACCAAGTGAAAGAGGCAATGGCAAAATCGATTGAACTTGGTATGCAAACCTTCGACCAGGCGCTCTTTATTCTTTGTGAGGCGGGTCGAATTACCAGAGAGGATGCGCTTCGTAACGCAGATTCGATCAACGAATTGCGCCTCAAGTTTAAGCTACACAGCAAGGCAAACGTAGCCCCCGATACCAAAGATCAAGTGTCTCTTTCTCTCTACGAGGAACCAAAGCCAGATCCAGAGAAGAAAGACGCCCATTGATGGGCCGCCACCCTTCTCCAAACCTTTGGATAAGGGGTACCTCCTAACCCCCCAGTGTGCTCCGTATGCCAACCCTTGATACAACCACAACGCATATGCCTACCCTTGATACAACCACAACGCATTCTCCTCGCACCCGATCCGTGTTGCTGGCTGCTCTTGGAGTTGTGTATGGCGACATTGGCACGAGTCCACTGTATACCGTTCGCGAATGTTTTCACACGGGCGGCGCTCTCGTGAATCCCAATGATATCTTTGGGATCTTGTCCTTGATTTTCTGGTCTATCACGGTTGTTGTAACCATCAAGTACGTTCTTTTTGTCATGCGTGCGGACAACCGTGGTGAAGGCGGTATCCTGGCACTGACCGCACTCGCGCTGCATGTCTGCGCCGCCACGAGTCGGCGACGAGCAGGTATCATCATGGTAGGTCTCGTCGGTGCTGCGCTGTTCTACGGGGACAGCGTGATTACCCCCGCCATCTCGGTACTTTCTGCCTTGGAAGGCATGGAAGTTGCAACCCCTGGCATTACTCCCTACGTGGTGCCCATCGCGGTTGTGGTACTCATGCTGTTGTTTCTGTTCCAAAGCAAAGGCACAGCCCAGGTAGGCGCACTCTTTGGGCCTGTGATGATGATCTGGTTTGTCACCCTTGCGGTCTTGGGTGCTCTCAGTTTGATCCAAACGCCCGAGGTCTTGGCGGCGCTCGATCCACGCTATGGCGTTGCTTATTTTACCCTCCACGGCTTCACAGGGGCGCTGATTTTAGGATCGGTGGTACTTGCCGTGACAGGTGCCGAAGCACTCTATGCAGACATGGGACACTTTGGGCCTCATGCCATCCGCATAGATTGGTTTGGGCTTGTCCTTCCCTCCCTGGTGCTCAACTATTTTGGTCAAGGTGCTTTGCTGATACGTGCGCCGGAGGCAGTCGACAATCCTTTTTATCACCTCATCCCTGCGTGGGGACTGTATCCCCTCGTGCTGCTTTCTACGCTGGCCACCATTATCGCCTCTCAGTCAGTGATTTCCGGTGCGTATTCGCTCACCAAAGAAGCCCTCCAACTCGGTTTCCTGCCGCGTATGCAGATCTGTCATACCTCTTCTGCGGCGCGTGGTCAGGTCTACCTCCCTGCAGTCAACTGGAGCTTGGCCGTGGCGGTTATGTTGTCGGTGGTGGGTTTTGGATCCTCGGATGCTTTGGCTGCGGCGTATGGTATTGCGGTGACAGGTACCATGGCCTCGACAACGTTGCTCATCGCGATTGTGGCACGTCGTTCATGGGGTTGGCCATGGATGCTGGTGTTGCTCGGCATGGGGATCATGCTGATGGTGGATCTCACCTTCTTCGGGATCAACCTGACGAAAGTGGCGGCGGGTGGGTGGTTCCCTCTCCTCGTGGGGGGCGTACTCTACTTGCTGATGATGACCTGGAAACAGGGGCGCGAATTGCTCACAAAACGACTGGCAAGCGAATCCATCCCGATCGAGAGCTTTCTGGATGCCCTGGCGGTGAGCCCTCCCCTCCGCGTACCGGGCACGGCCGTGTTCATGACCGCTCGGTTTGAGGGTATCCCCCACGCGCTGCTCCATAACCTTCAGCACAACCACGTCATCCACGAGCAGGTGATCTTTCTTACCGTCCAGGTAGACGAGATTCCGGTCGTCGACCCACAGGATCGCATCAATATTCAGCATATTCGCCCTGGATTCGAACGCATCACCATTCGGTATGGTTTCTCCGAAACCACCGATGTCCCTAAGGCACTCGCATTGTGTCAAGCGGACGGTTTGGCGTTCATCCCCATGGCCACGAGCTTCTTCCTCAGCCGTGAAACGCTGATACCGAGTTTTGGACAGGACATGAGCCTATGGCGAGAACGCTTGTTCGCAGCGATGGCCCGCAATGCAGGGAGTGCAACGGAGTTCCTCCAATTGCCCACCAACCGCGTCGTAGAACTGGGCACCCAGATAGAGATATAGCGGGATGCCTCAGAAATGAGCACGAGTATCTGCTGATAGATGGCTGAGGTATGCCACGTCCTATGGTCGTATAGCAAAATGACCGTGGAACGATCACCAAATGTCCCCTTCTCCAGTGATGGAGAGGGGGCTAGGGGTGAGGTCATCGAATCAAAAGACAGTCATTCAGCCATCTTATCTGTCTTTAACATACACTTCAATGTCTGATGTTGCCTTATCCTCTTTGTTATCTTTGTTATCTTTGTTATCTTTATATTTTCCTTCATCATGGTCGCCATTGGCATGATAATATGTCCCTTGCCCAGTTCTTTTGTCATCTATATATTCTCCTTCATAACGGTCACCATTGGCATGGTAATATTTCCCTTGCCCATTTCTCTTGTCCTCTCTATATTCTCCCTCATAACGGTCACCCGCAAACTGACCACTGGCATAATAATATGTCCCTTGGCCATTTCTCTTGCCGTCCCTATATTCTCCCTCGTAGCGGTCTCCGCTGGAATAATAATATTTTCCTTGCCCAGATCTTTTGTCATCCCTATACTCTCCTTCATAACGGTCGCTATTGGCATAATAATATTTCCCTTGACCAGATCTCTTGTCGTCGATAAAGGCTCCCTCATAACGGTCGCCATTGGCGTAATAAAGTTTCCCTTGGCCATTGCGCTTACCCTCTCTCACTTCTCCCTCATAACGAGCACCATTGGGATAATGGATGGTAGTACGCTCCTTCGACGTCGGAGTACAACCAGAGGTGCCACCGGAGGGGCTACCACCTGGTATCCGTGATGCGTTACAGTCGGTATTCCGAGCTGGGGGGCGTGGTTGCTCGATTGGGGGTTGCTGGGGGGTATGATTTCCTCCCTCTGGACAAACGCAGAAATAGGCACGCTGCCCATCAGGGCATATCTCTGGACAGGGTTGATTCCCCGCCTGAGCGAGGCCACCCCATAACAGCGCAAAAAACAACACCACTACGTTCTGAAAAAGAAACCACACTTGATTGCCACGCATGCAAACCCCCATAGGTCACACACCAGAAAAGACATCTCTAGCATTTCTCACGCCCGTAAATAATAAAGCCCACCCTGGATCGCTTCCGTGAGACCAGCACGACTTGCCACTGCCATTCGGTAGCCCGTCTCCATCGCCTCCAGCCGCTCTTCTGGCGTACCATGGTGTTCCGGTGCAGAGAAATGATTGTCCCCTAACATTTCCCATGCCTTACCAAGTGCTATAAGCTGGTTTGCTTTATATTCCTCGCCACGCCGTCCAATGTAATAGCCTGCCAGAAAATCGGCGTGTAACTCCACTCGTTTCACAGTCTCTTGCCGAGCTATCAGCCGATCACGAATCCCATGTGTGTACTGTACGATATGGCCAAACTCATGCGCACAGATGCCCATGACCGACATATCGCCATTCTGACCATGGGAAAGCTCATGACCCAATAGGCTGCGACCAAACAATACCGTGCCGCGTGTATTCGCCAGGTAACTTTTTGGCATAGCCAACGCATTGGGACTATTCGTATCATCATAAAAGGCAAAGCCAGGACGGACTTCAAACTTACTGGCCATATCCGCCAACAAATGGCCCAATGCTGCATCCAATCGCTCATTCCCTGAGCTTTCGATCAACGCTTGGTTACCCCGACCAGAAGCCACCAATTGCGTCATGTACGCGATCACCCCGTCGACCTGCGATCCAACCACGCCGCACCCCTGTACGTGAAGATCGCTCATCACACTTGCCCCTGCCCCCCCTGCGGTGGTACGCGGCATCCACCCGACAGATTGGCTTGGTTGGCTGGACTCACCCGCAAAGCCTTCAAAAGCACTCAACAATAACCCAGACCCAATGCCAGCAACCCCTCGTAGAAACCAACGGCGATCGCCAGACAGCGTATGTTCTACACACATAGCGCGACTCCCATAGAGAGTTTTGACCAATGGACAACGATCCTGCCACAATGAGGCCGCAAGATCACCAGCAGATAATTTTCAAGTTTCCCTAGCTTGTGATCCACAAAAAACCAATCATCATACTCAGATATTTCTGTTCTTGTGCGGAGAGAGGTTGCATTGTTAGCACCGCAAAGGAGAAATCGTCTCATGCCACGCCCATGCAATTCACTTACTGCATCTCCTGTTATTATAACCCAAGTTGCCACCTATGACCACCATCAGAATCCTTCCAAGAGGTAATGGATTAATGTAGCCTTATAGTAAT
>CAIJYR010000229.1 GCA_903824965.1 uncultured Thiotrichales bacterium | reverse complement strand
TGGTGGAGGGGGGTGGATTCGAACCACCGAAGGCAGAGCCGTCAGATTTACAGTCTGATCCCTTTAGCCGCTCGGGAACCCCTCCAAGCGTCTACAGACGCAGGGGGTACTATTGTCGTGGCGGTATGCTTCGCTGTCAAGTAGTTTCTGTGCACGCACGTTCACTGAGCGATCCTCACACCGATCCATCGTACCAGGATAACAATCGCGTATCCCGATGGTGTATCCTGCATACTGTTGCTACCGTGTGCGTCTTTGAGATGGAGGTATTATGGGTTTTCTGCAAGGCAAACGTGCGTTTATCGCCGGTGTCGCCAACAATCGATCGATCGCTTATGGTATCGCGCAGGCCATGCGTCGCGAAGGGGCGGAGTTGGCTTTTAGCTACCAGGGCGAAAAATTAAAAGAACGGGTAGAACGGGTGGCCGAAGAATGCGGGTCAGACCTGGTTGTTCCCTGCGATGTGAGTAGCGATGAACAGATCCAGCTTGCCGTTGATCGGCTCTCGGAGCGTTGGGACAGCCTGGACATCTTGGTTCATTCTATCGCGTTCTCTCCGCGTGACCAACTCGAAGGTACGTATCTGGATCACGTCTCTCGGTCAGGATTCAACATCGCCCATGAGATCAGTGTGTACAGCTTTGCCGCACTGGCCAAGGCGGTTCTACCGCTCATGAAGGGGCGTGCGGGTGCCATGTTGACCATGAGTTATCTCGGTGCCATACGGGCGATCCCCTACTACAACGTGATGGGACTTGCGAAAGCGGCACTGGAGGCAGAAGTGCGTTATATGGCCGATGGTCTTGGGCCGCAGGGGATTCGTGTCAATGCCATCTCTGCTGGCCCCATCAAGACCCTTGCGGCCTCTGGCATTGCCGATTTTCGCAAACTACTCGACTACGCTGAGCGAAACGCCCCTCTGCGGCGCAATGTGACGATCGAAGAAGTGGGCAACGTAGGCGCTTTCTTATGCTCTGACCTAGCATCGGGCATCACTGGCGAGATTACGTACGTGGATGCTGGTTTCAGCATCACGGGCGTTGTTGTGCCACCCTGAGTCCGGCATTGCAGGACTACGCGCTGATTCTCCACCCCGCCGATCCCTTGGCCTGTGTTGCCGTGGCGGAACGGGAGGCTGTGCTGCAGGCGATGGGGGTCGTGGGTGCGCAGCTTGCTGCGGATTGGTATGCGGCGGGGCCACACCTTTTGGATCACGTGACTTTTTTGGGATGTTCGCCGGTGGTGCGCTTGGCGGTGACTTGTGACGAGGGGCCTGGCTTTTGTCGGCTGAGGCTGCCGCCTCCCCTGCCACACCCGATCTGGCGTGGTTCCCTAGAGGGGTCAGCGCCCCGTTGTCCCCGTTGCCGCACGCCGGAGGCTACCTGGCCTCTCCCCCTCGCTGCCTGGGAGTCCGATCCTGCTGCAAGCCAGTGTACATGCTCTTCGTGTGGTTATGGGGCACCGTTGCATCGGTGGCGACTGCGTGAGGCAGCGGGTTTTGGACGCAGTTTCGTGGAATTGTGGGGCATCCATCCTGGGGAAGCTGTGCCAGGGGAAGCATTTTTGGATGCGCTTGCACAGTGCAGTGGTGGTTCGTGGTGTTGGTTTTATGCAGGCGCTCCATCGCCCACGTCCTTGCCTTAAGAGAACACCCAGGGTATGTCAGCTCCTGAAGACAATCTAGCGTTCGATCAAAAGACTACGCCCCCACTCGTCGGCAGACCTGGAGGAATGGCGCATATTCGTTCGTTTCTGAAACGGGTTTCCAACACGGGTTTCTTTTATCTGCTTGTCTCCTTGGTTTTTGTGCAAGGATTATCCTACATTTCCCAATTTATTGTTGCTATGCTGTTGAGTCCAGACAAGTTTGGGATTGTACGAAGCGTAGAAGGATTGCTTGGTATTGCTGTGGTATTCGGATCGCTGGGCATGCCCATCCTTGCGACTAAGCACATTGCAGAGATCACGGATCCCACGGTACGAGGTCGACTGCTGGGTAGATTGGTCATTCTTGCGGCAGGATTCAGTTTGCTGACCGCTCTGACAACCGTGATTGTCGGACAGAGGTTTGTCGTTGCCGAGGCCAGACCCTATCTGGTGGCGATAGCATGGTCTATGATGCTAACGACGAGCAATCGCACCATCGTCAATTACTTTCAGGGAACAAAACAATTCAAAACAATGTCCATTGTGAACATTGTATTCTCTGTTCTGTCCTTGTGTATATTGACTGCATGTATTCTTACTGAGGAATTGAATGGTTGGATAATAGGAAGGTATGTGGGTGAAGTGCTTTTCTTGATTGCAAGTATGACCATGGTATGGAGCATCGTTCGTTTTTCAGGAAGTCTGCCATCTGATTATTCCTATGGGCGACTCACGCAGGTAGGGGCAAATCTCGCTTTCTCACTGATTTTGCGCCTGATTCTCGACAATCTTGGATTATTCGTTCTGGCTTATTGGCATTATTCGGCAAGCATGGTTGGCTTCTATGGACTGAGTTCATTGATCGTGAACGGATTCGGATTGTTTCCGGGCGCCATTGTTGGCGTCGTGTTTCCTACTCTGGTAGAACGATTGCGGGAGAAGTTCTCGTATGCCTGGGATCTTCATAAAAGAACGCAACGCTGGATGTTGGCTGTTTCTGTTCTTTGTTCGGTCGTTCTGTTTTCTGGAAGCTATGTACTGATTGTGTTTTTCAGGCCTGAGTATGATCTAGCCATCCCGATCTTGGCAATCCTGGCGGTCACGTTGCCTTGTAGGGCGCAAACCTCGCAAAATGGAATGTTTTTAGTCATATGCAATCGTGCGGAGATCACGCTTTGGATCAATGCGGTGGTTCTTTTGATTGCCATTGTTGTACAATGGATTGCGGCTACGAACTTTGGGATGACGGGTGTTGCAGTGGGTACCGTATTCATTGAGGTCGTTTCTATGGCACTGTATTTATTGGCAGTAAGGCAGCAAAAGATGATCCACGAACGCAGCGTCATCTCTGAGGGAGTTTAATTCCGTGCACCTACGTCTCATCAAACGTATCCATGGCATACGACCCTTGTACTTCCATGGCGATAAACTTTATGTGTCAAGATATAATCATATTTATAGCACTCCTGATTTAGGCATGACACTAGATTTTGTGGGCACGTTTGCCATTCGATCAAAATACAATCTCTTGTAGCATCCTGAAGGGTTCTAGGCCAATTTCGTTGGCATACCGACCGAACGGTCTCGTTGTATGGAGCGAATATCACAACAATGCAGAACGCGGAGAAATGCACATTTATGGAAGCGAAGATAACGGAGAAACCTGGCGGGTCGCTTATACCTTTCCGCCTAGCACCATTCGACATGTTCATGGAATCACCTACGATGAATACGATGACTGCTTCTGGATCTGTGCTGGGGATCACGGTAGCGAGGCGATGTTGTTACGTGCGGATGCCGATTTTGGCCATGTAGAATGTGTGCTGTGTGGCGGCCAAGAGAATCGTTTTTATTCCATGACCGTCACACCGCAGTATTTATATATGGCAAACGATTCTCCAAGTGCGGATAATTATCTGTGGAAGATGGATAAGAAGACACATCTCGCGTCCAAAGTCATGCGCATTGAGAACAGCAGTTCTCATTCGTGTCTTGTGGGTGACTTGCATTTTGGTTCCACCAATGCCGAGCAACCAGACAGGCATGTTCCAACCCGCCTGCCAATCAGAAATGACAGCACAGCAACGCATGTGTGGATGAATCACAACGTGGACTACGTTTTCCCGTTGACAGATGGAGTAGACTCCATCATGCATTCTTTCAATTTTCTTGTGTATTTTTTCCTGATGGTAAGAATCCATTCGAAAAACTAATATGCTACACCATCGGGACGCGGGGGATGGATGATTGTATGTTGATTTATGAACTAAGTACTGTTTAACATGATCTGACTAAAGGCGGAGGCTTGTGAAAGCAAGTCAGTGGGGCCGTAAGGCTCCCGTTACTAGCCGGGAAAGACCGGCACTTGAACATTGACGGTTACCTAAAACCGTCTCCTTTCATCCCCGCCCTGAAGGGCGGGGTTTCTCGGAGACACTGATGATATCGGTTGCTTTTATTTGTGTGAATTATCATAACGCGATCGTTACCCTGCGGTTTCTGGAATCCCTCGATGCCTTGGATAGGGTGGAGCAGCAGTGCGACATCCGCTGTGTCGTTATCGACAATTCTTGTGCAGAGGAACAGTGGTCAGCCATGCTGGCATTGCAAGATCGCTTTTCTTGGTTACGTTGCGTGCGTGCAGCGGACAACCTTGGCTATTTCGGTGGTCTTAACCTTGGTCTTAATCAGCTTCAGATCAGTGAGTACGACTATGTGATGATTGGCAATAACGATTTGGTATTTCCGCCCGACTTTGTCACGATCCTTACCTCGTTACGATTTGATCCAAGCGTGTATGCAATATGTCCTGATGTATATACACCGAACGGCCTACACCAGAATCCGCATCGTTTGAAACCCATGTCCTGGCTGGTTAAGTTTCTCTTTGATTGCTATTTTACCCACTACTGGATTGGCATTTTTCTGAGCTTCGTATCGCAGTCACTGAAGCGGGTGCTGAGAGCCATACGACCGTCTGCGATCCCGTATACTGCACAGACAGTGAACGAAGGAATTGGCGCTTGCTACCTCCTTACGCGTGCTTTCTTTGCCAGTTGTGGTAATAATTTATATTTCCCATCGTTCTTGTTCGGTGAGGAGATCTGCTTGTCTTGGCAGATTCGATCGAATGGAGGCGTGAGCTGGTACGATCCACAACTCAAAGTGCTCCATAACGAGAATACATCAACCTCACGCCTACCCAAGCGATCCTCGTATGAAATGGCTCGTGCCTCGCATTGGAAATATCGGCACTTGATCTGAATGTAACTATTGCCGAAGTCGCATGCGACCTTGATCATGTGCATGTGAACCCAAACACTTGGCGTATCTAAGGAGACGATCCTCGTGCAGTCTTTCATGCGTTGCAACCCATCCTGTTTTTTGACTTGGAGATACGCCGATGGTTGATTCCCCTAGTGTTCGCAGTTTTCAGGGGTTGATTCTGGCGCTACAGGAATACTGGGCCACCCGAGGGTGCGTTTTATTGCAGCCCTATGATATGGAAGTAGGTGCGGGTACTTTTCACCCTGCGACTTTTCTGCGAGCAATTGGCCCAGAACCATGGGGTGCTGCTTATGTGCAGCCCTCCCGCCGTCCGACTGATGGACGGTATGGCGAAAATCCCAATCGCTTGCAGCATTATTATCAATTCCAGGTGGTGCTAAAGCCCTCCCCGCTCGAAATCCAAGACCTTTATTTGGGTAGCCTGCGGATGCTTGGGATTGATCCGCTCGTGCATGATATCCGTTTCGTAGAAGACAATTGGGAATCGCCTACATTGGGTGCGTGGGGTTTGGGGTGGGAAGTCTGGCTCAATGGCATGGAAGTCACCCAATTTACCTATTTTCAACAGGTAGGTGGCCTGGATTGTTTTCCTGTGACAGGCGAGATTACCTACGGTCTCGAACGCATTGCCATGTACTTGCAGCGTGTCGAAAGCGTGTATGACCTGCTCTGGACGGATGGCCCTTTTGGGCGTGTCACCTATGGCGATGTCTTTCATCAGAATGAAGTAGAAATGTCTACGTATAACTTTGAGCACGCTGATGTGCCCAGTTTGTTCGATTGGTTCTCGACCTGTGAAGCCTCTGCCAAAAAGCTCTTAGAGGCCGGATTACCGCTCCCTGCTTATGAACAAATGTTGAAGACCTCGCACACGTTCAATTTGCTCGATGCGCGTCGCGCCATTTCCGTGACGGAACGACAGCGTTATATCCTCCGAGTGCGTACCTTGGCGCGGGGGGTGGCGCAAGCGTATTACAATCGACGTGAGTCCCTTGGTTTTCCTATGAACGCTGGGGCGCAACGATGAGCGAAAGAGCCGATTTTTTATGCGAATTGGGCACAGAAGAACTGCCCCCCCTGGCGTTGCGCGTACTCTCTGAGGCGTTTGGGCAAGGTATCTGTGCGGGGCTTGCCAAGGCAGGGCTTCCGCACGGAGAACACAAAACCTACGCAACCCCCCGACGCTTGGCCGTATGGGTGCGTGATGTGGCGATTCGCCAACCCGATCGGGCTATGGAACGGCGTGGGCCTGCGTTGGCGACGGCCTTTGATGCCTCGGGCAAACCAACGCCTCCCGCACTGGGTTTTGCGCGTTCTTGTGGTGTGGAGATTGATCAACTCCAGCCCTTGACCACCGACAAAGGGGCTTGGCTCGTCTTTCGGAGTGTGGAAACAGGTCGATCGAGTGCGGCATTACTGCCTGGCATCGCTGGACAGGCACTTGCTGAATTGCCCATTCTACGGCGGATGCGTTGGGGTGCCCTGAAAGCGGAGTTTGTCCGTCCTGTCCATTGGGTGGTCATGTTGCTGGGTGAGGACGTCGTTGACGCGGAGATTTTGGGACAGCGAACAGGCCGCGAGACCCGTGGGCACCGTTTCCACCATCAGGGAACCCTGTTGGTTCCTAGCGCAGGGGCGTATGCGAATCTGCTAGAAACGCAAGGGTATGTTCTCGCCGATTTTGCCGCACGCCGCGAAAAAGTGCGCGAGCAGGTTGAACACGCTGCACGCCAATTGGGTGGGCGTGCGTTGTTGGATGAATCTCTCCTAGAAGAAGTGGCGAGCCTCGTAGAATGGCCTGTGCCTGTGATGGGCCATTTTGAATCGCGTTTTCTGGCTGTTCCGCCGGAGGTTATTATTTCCACCATGAAGGGGAAACAAAAGTATTTTCCCGTGGTCGATGCCAAAGGCGTATTGCTACCGCATTTCATTACCATCAGCAACATCGAGAGTCGCGATCCGGATCGCATTCGAGAAGGGAACGAACGCGTGATTCGACCACGGTTGGCCGATGCCGTGTTTTTCTGGGAGCAGGACAGACGGCGAACGCTTGCATCGCGCATGGATGACTTACGAGGCGTGCTCTTCCAGGGACGTTTGGGTTCTCTGCACGATAAGGCGGTGCGGGTCTCTTCGTTGGCGTCGATCATTGCCGAGGGATTGGGGAGTGATCCGAAATATGCCGAGCGAGCAGCACAGTTGGCAAAATGTGATCTGCTGACGGACATGGTGGGAGAGTTCCCAGAATTGCAGGGCATTATCGGCCGTTATTGTGCACAACACGATGGTGAACCAGAAGAAGTTGCCACGGCTCTGGAGGAACAGTATCTACCACGCCTCGCCGGAGATCCAATACCCTCCACGCCGACAGGACAGGCGTTGGCGCTTGCGGATCGATTGGATACGCTGGTTGGCATCTTTGGGATTGGAACCCCTCCTACTGGCGACAAAGACCCCTTTGGATTGCGTCGAGCTGCGCTGGGGGCGCTGCGTATTATCATCGAGGGTCGATTGGATGTGAATGTGCTGACGCTCTTGGAAAAATCCCTTGGATTGTTCCCGCCGAGCGTCTTTCCACCCGGTCATCCTGATGTGGCGATATCGGTCTATGATTTTATGATGGAACGTCTAAGGGCTTATTTTTCGGAGCAGGGTCTACCGTCCGATGCGTTTGAGGCCGTTTTGTCACAGAGAGTGCCACAACCACTTGATTTTGAGGCCCGCATTCGTGCAGTACATGCTTTTCGGGCGCTGCCTGAGGCGGTCAGCCTAGTTGCGGCCAATAAGCGTATCAGAAATATCCTGCGTCAAGTACAGGGTGCGGTTGCTACGGTTATCGAGGACAGTCTACTCACCGAACCAGCCGAACAAGCACTGGCAGCACAGTTCCGTGTTCTTGCAATAGAACTAGACCCACTGTGGCAGAAACGCGATTACCAAGAGGCACTCACCCGATTGGCTGGACTCAAGGGATCGATAGACACCTTTTTCAATGAGGTGATGGTGATGGCCGAGAATCCTGCGGTTCGGGAAAACAGACTCGCACTCTTAAAGGGAATCTCTGATTTGTTTTTACGAGTTGCGGATATTTCTCTGCTCACCGTTGGTTAGTGATCGCTTTTGTATTAAATCCCTCTCCGAAGAGTCGGAGAGGGGCTGGGGGAGAGGTTGATCTTTTGGAATTGACCTTGATTATTATTGGATTACTATTGGATTATTATTTTTCTTTTTAAATAGCAAAATGAATCAGAAAATAACAAGATCAATCAACATCAAGTCAAACCCAGAAGAGTACCTCTCCCCAACCCCTATCCTTTCAGGAGAGGGGCGATCTGAAAGTCAACTGATTCTTAATAAATCGCAGATCGATTCTGCAGCAGTACGGCTGGCATCGCAGCGCAATTGTTGGTGAATGTCCTGAAACGTTTGTACGAGTGCGCTGACCTTTGCGGGATCGTCCAGATACTCCAGCACCGCCCGACCAAGTGCTACGGGAGTAGCCGCTTGTTGGATCAGCTCAGGCACCAGAAGACGGCCCGCGAGATGATTCGGCAAGGAATAATACGGTACACGCATCAAAGGCTTGATCAAGGCATAGCTCATGGGTGCCAGGCGGTAAGCCACCACCATGGGTCTGCCCACGAACAGTGCTTCCAGGGCGACGGTGCCAGACGCAAGCAGCGCGACATCCGCAGCGGCTAAAACCTCCCTTGCACGACCGTCCACAATACTGAGGCGGAGTGCTCGACCCGCCTGATCCAGCGCCTGTTCGAGCATCGGTCGCAGGTAGGGAGCCGCCAAGGGCAACACAAAGTGCAGGTCGGGACGCTGTTTTGCCAACCAATGTGCCGCTTTGAGAAAATCGGTGGCTAGAAAATGCAGTTCGCTTCGTCGACTGCCAGGCAACAAAGCCACCACCTCCCCCACCTCCGGAATCCCTAAGGCACGGCGGGCAGCCAAGCGATCAGACACAAGCGGAATGCTGTCAGCGAGCGGATGCCCCACAAAACGGGCCTTGACCCCGTGGCGGGCATAAAAATCGGCTTCGAAGGGAAACAGGGTCAGCACCAAGTCTGCTGCTTTTGCGATCGTCCGTACCCGCCAGGTTCGCCAAGCCCACACCGAAGGACTTACGTAGTGCACCACCGGAATGCCGCACGCCCGCAGGCGTTTTTCTAGCCCTAACGTAAAATCGGGGGCATCGATCCCTACGAACAGATCCGGCGGTTGCGTACACCAACGCTGCACAAGACGGCGACGCAAGCGCAACAATTCTGGCAGTCGCCCCAAGGCCTCCACAACCCCCATGATGGCCAAGCGTTCGATGTCACCAACCGCAGTACAACCGGCTGCACGCATCAACGGCCCCACGACCCCCTCGCACTGTAACCCTGGCAACCGATCCCGCAAGGCATCCAGGATACCCGCGCCCAGAAAATCCCCTGAGAGTTCACCCGCAACGAGTGCTATCCTTATCGTATCTGTCGTCTCCGGGCGCTTTTGCATGAAGGATTATCGCGCCGCTAGGGGGACGTAGTCGCGTTGTGTCTGACCAACATAGATCTGGCGGGGACGTCCAATACGCTGATCGGGTTCAGCGATCATTTCCATCCATTGTGCGATCCATCCTGCCGTGCGTGCCAAGACAAAGATGACTGTAAACATGCTGGTATCAATTCCCAAGGCTTTGAGAATAATTCCGGAGTAAAAATCAACATTGGGATAGAGCTGGCGACTAATAAAGTAGTCATCCTCTAGTGCAATCCGTTCTAGTTCAAGCGCGGTTTTGAACAGCGGTTGGCCACGGACATCCAACTCGTCAAGAAGCTCCATGCAATGCTTGCGAATGATGCGAGCGCGTGGATCGTATTGTTTGTAGACGCGGTGCCCGAAACCCATCAAACGGAAGGGGTCATTGCGATCTTTGGCGCGTGCAATAAACTGGGGGATGTTTTTCACATCGCCGATTTGTTGGAGCATGTGCAAAACAGCTTCGTTGGCACCGCCATGCGAAGGCCCCCACAAAGAACTGATCCCCGCCGAGATGGTCGCAAAGGGGTTGACCCTGGAACTCCCCGCCAACCGCACGGTAGACGTACTGGCGTTTTGCTCATGATCTGCGTGGAGGATGAATATGCTTTCCATCGCCCGTACCATGACCGGGTTGATCCGGTAGGGGGCGGCGGGGAGCGCAAACATCATGCGCAGGAAGTTTTCGATATATCCTAGAGAATCGTCGGGATAGATGAAGGGTTCCCCGCGCAAATATTTAAACGCGCCTGCTGCGAGGGTAGGCATCTTGCCGATGAGACGGTAGGCAGAGGTCATGCGACAGGCTGGGTCAGAGACCTCCATGGCCTCAGGGTAGAACGCTGAGAGCGCCCCGACAACCCCCAGTAGGATGGCCATGGGGTGTGCATCATGCCGAAACCCATGGTAAAACTTGAGCACCCCCTCGTGTACCATGGTGTGCTGCGTGATAAGGTCGCGGAATCGATCCAAATGGGGTGCGCTTGGCAATTCACCCGAGAGTAGGAGGTAACTTACCTCTAGAAAGCTTGACTTCTCAGCGAGTTGCTCGATTGGATAGCCTCTGTACCAGAGCAGTCCTGCCCCCCCGTCGATGTAGGTGATGGCACTACGGCAACTCGCCGTGGACATAAAGCCCGGATCGAACGTCAGCAGATCCAGACTTTTCTGGAGCGGACGCACATCGATCCCGGATGCGCCATGGCTAGAGGACACAATGGGCAAGTCTACGCTGCTGCCCGTGCGGTTGTCCGTCACGGTGACGGTGGGTGCGGGGATGTGTGGCTGATCGGAGGACATGCGTATGCGGTTTCCTAGGGATCAAAGGGGGTCGTTCTGTAAAAAACAAGGTACATAGATCGCAGGGCTTGGGTTGCCCGTTGATAGCGATGTACGATCGTGTATAGTATAGGCACATGTTTTGCGGAGCAAAAGATTTTTGTGCAAACCGTTGTCGTTTTGCAAGAAAGTGGAGCGTTGGATTGACAGCAGTGGATTGACAGCAGTGGTTTGATCGGTTTCGGTTCTGGCAATAAACGGTAGTGCTTCTCACTTTAGTATCAAAAGAAAAACTAGGATCAAACATGACTACGGTTCATGGTGACGATAGACGCCAACACATCCGCTATGCATGTAATATCCCTGTGAAAATGATCACATGGGATGGAGCGTTTGACGGCGTTTCTGTGGATATCAGCCTTGGGGGGCTGAGGGTGGTTGCCCACCAAGCCTTCTCAACTGGACAAGAACTAACGGTGCAATTCAAAGTACCTACCATGGCCTCTGAAGTACGGGTGGGTGCTTGCGTTCGTTGGGTCGTAGGACATTTCATTGGGTTACAATTTACGAGTGTTTCCTCAGAGGCGACACTTGCCTGTATTGCACTCATCAATGAGAATCGTTTGATGGTATTGGAATAAAAAGAGTTGCGGAGAACGGTTTTTCTGATGGGTTCCTCCGCAATCGAGAGTACTGCTATACAACGGGCAATGGTAGTCGTGTGAGTCGCAGCGACAGTTAGATTAGGCTGTTCTTTTTAGGGCATATTGAAAATCTTATCGAAGTTTGCGATTTCCAACATTCGGCGCACAGCCCCTTGACTGTTCACAAGGTTGATTGCAACATCAAGCTTTTCTGCCTTATCCCTCAAGATTAAGAGCAATCCAAGCGCGAAACTGTTCAAGAACGCAACCTTTGTAAAATCTACATCCATCTCTTCCATTCCGTTCTGTTCGAGTGCTTTGTTATAACTCTCTTGGAACTCATGAGTTACTTTGTGGTCAAATTGCTCGCAAAGTATGATGGTTGCCTTATTGCCCTGCATAGACACTTGTATTGACATTTTGATAGCTCCTGCGGCTAAGTACCCGATAAAAACTCATTGACATCTGCTGTGATGTCTTGCAGATCCACTTCTGTCAGAGCAAACATTTCCAAGACAGCGCCACCTGCTCGCACCCATATTCTATCCTCACTATCAGCACGATAGAGATGAGTGAGATGTTCCGCCAAGGCAAGCAGTCCAATCATTTTGGCAAGTACTGTGTCAGCCTGAGAGACGCCTAATTCATTGTGATGATAATGAATCAAGAAATCCTCGGCATGATGATTCAGAATTGTGTCCCGTATATTCTGTGGCAGCCCCCATGATTTCGAGACCAGGTATCCGAGAGTAGCATGGTTGGTATTGAATATTCTTTCTTCTATTGCGATAATAGACTCTGCTGCTGTGTTGTTTGCTTTCTTCAAGACATCATCAATATAATTGGTATATTTTCGCGCCATCAGCACGATGCCACAGTCGTGAAAAAGTCCAAGCATATAGGCCTGATCTGGGGGCATCACTTTGAGTCGCTCAGCGAGATAGGAACAGGTCATGGCAGTGTCTGCGGACGTATCCCAAAAGCGTTCAAACTTTTGTTTTCCCTTGCCTGACATCGCCATCCGCAAAGCAAGAGCCGTAACGATGCTCAGAACAACGTCAGCCCCCAATGCCATCACGGCGCTCTGAATAGAACGGACTTTGTTTCTCAATCCAAAGACGGGACTGTTTGCAGCACGGAGCATGGCAGCGGAAATGGCGACATCTTTGCTAATTTCCTCTGCTATTCTTTTTAGGTTTGGAAACTCTTTTTGTTTCTCGTTGGAAATGGTCAGCAAAATGGCGGGTTGTGGCGGGATATCGATTCCATGAAGAATTTTATCGACAGTGCTCTCGTCAATATCTTTGTCAGTCTTTGGGTTTTTGTTATCGTTCAGTACCAGAAGATCTTTTTCGGCAAGTTTCACAACAGACGCAAGCAACCCATCAGACGCTTTTCTGCTAAAGAACTGGAGACCACAGTACTGTCCGAAATTCATGCGTACTTGAGCGCCTACGATGACTTCATCGTCTATCATGGGTACCTTAAAATGTAGAATGACCTGTCGTCCGACAGGCAATGCGGTGATTCTTTCTCCAAACACCCGAATGCCACCAAGACTGATATTGACGGCAGAAACCTCAAACGCTTCGTCGTTGCTGACGATCACTTTCAGAGGAAAGTGACACTCATAACGATGGTATTTGCGCCTATTCTGGATGGGGGTATTCATTGCTATGATCCTCCGCCGACCAATACCAACTTTTCCTGTGCCGATATTGCCAAACCATGCCATATGAGACCAAGCAGCCAATAGCGCGTGACGTACTGCCAATCAGCAAGAACCAGGAGCATAGCAGCCTGATATACGGGAAAACCCTATACATCCCCTCTGCGTTGACACTACCCCCCCACAGGATAGGATAAGTTTCGCAGAACGGCGAGAGAGAAACGGAGATAACCAGGCAGGTGGCAGTCGCACGCTGAATGCGGCACTGCTGGATTGGCGGAGAGGGAGGGATTCGAACCCTCGTGGGGCGGTAAAGCCCCCAACCGATTTCGAGTCGGTGCCGGTGTGGCCGCTTCGGTACCTCTCCGTGCGGGACGTGGGTATTATACCTCAGAACCACCACCTGCGCCACCCTAACTTGGTTGCGATGGGTTGCGATCTCTGGTTTCCGGCGTAAGCAGCTTTCCGAAGCATGACTTAAGATGCCTAGGTTGTTCTGTATTCGCGTAAGTAAGTTCGTATAAACAATCGCTTCGCCCAATGGAGCAAGGGGCTTCTCCAGGCAAAGCTGTGACGGTGGTTACGGAACACGAGCAAACCGCCCTCTAGGGTATCGACGATGTAGATCAATTCCTGACGAAAAGTATGTTGCGTGGGTTCTCCGCGCATATCTCCCAGGAGATTGCGTACAAGTGTTGTGGCGTGATGGTTTGCCGTGTGACCATGCCGAGGAACCCATGCAGGGGTCGGAAAATGTCCTGCGTCTCCTGCCACATATACCTTGCCCTCAAAGCCTAGTACACGACAACCTGTATCGGCACGTATAAAACCGTCTTCTGAGAGTGGCAGATCGCTCTGTTTGGCCCAGCTCGGCCCGACGAGTTCTGGAATAAACACCGTGAAATCACTTGGTATCTCGCCATCCGCGAACTGAATACCAGCGGCACCAAACCAATGAAGCCCACGCCCTACATGACACTCGATGCCGCGTTGTGCAAGTTCTCGCTGCAAAGGGCCTTTACTCCCCCACCGTTCGTCCGCTTCCATGCAGGGGGTAAAGAAGACCAGATGAAAACGATCCCTGCGTTTCTGGCGTCGAAGCAGTGTGTCGGTACCAAATAAAAATTCAAACAACGGTTCACTGCGTAGGGCCGTCGGTTCATGGGGGTTGCCGGAGAATCCAAATGCCAGCGTCCCCTCCTGAAGGGCTGCGAGTCGTCGTTGGAGAGACAGTACCGCAGGGTAGCCGTCACAAGGGATACAAACGTGTTCTAGTCCGTGTACTTTTCTAGCGGTATTTCCAGCGGCTGCAATGACCAGGCGTTCGTAGGCCATCTCTCCCACAGTCGTGTACAAGCGGTGGGAAGTTGCTTCCAGGCCGGTGACACAACCCGCCACATACTCTACGTCATGCCGATGGAGGAAGCGTTCCAGGGAAAAAGTCAGATCCCGTTCTTGGTACAAACCCGCAGGTACCCAGATGGTCGCAGGGTAATAAAACAGCTCTGGTTTGGGTGCCAACAAAACCATCGAGGAGCACATGGAGCGAAGCGTAGTGCGACGAGCCCCGCGTAGCCGTGAGGGCCGTACGTTTTGTCGATGTCCGCAGCCGTATCGCGGGCTGAGACAAAACGTAAGGCAACC
>CAIJYR010000228.1 GCA_903824965.1 uncultured Thiotrichales bacterium | reverse complement strand
TTTCCACAGAATAACCTCGATGAAACTATGGCAAGAGTACACACAGAAGCATCGTTTACTCGACATTGCGGATCATCACGATATCCTCTCGCCTTCAACAAATCATCGCAGATACAATAAGTTACTATAATCATCTCGTCCATTTTACTTCCCCATCGGCAACCAATAGATTGATTACTATAAGGCTACATTAATCCATTACCTCTTGGAAGGATTCTGATGGTGGTCATAGGTGGCAACTTGGGTTAGATTAGAATCACGTAAAACTGTTTTCGCTAACATTATAAGCACTACAACGAAAGTATGGTGGTACGATATTCCGTGCGCAAAAGTCAAGAAAGAATTAAAAGATCCGATTCATATGCTTGCTTATGACTACCGCAACGATACACTTTATTACCTAGCAATACCAAAAAGTTTCTTTCTGGACACAAGGAATAAATTCTATATTCGTCCAGACAGGGACTGCATAGATCTTTTATTATCATCAGATACAGTTAATTTGTTCCAAGATGTTCATGGATGTGGTGGAAATGCTGATTTCTACCAGTACCTAGTGGCCATTCAAAGGTATGAGAACGTGATCAGCGATCTCATGGCATGATTGGATCGTGAGAGTGACGACAGACGCCGTTTCTATGCCCAATTGACAGGGTTGTTCACCAATTAGAGGAAGCACGCCTAGAAGAGGTGGTGGTTGTAGAACGATCCAAACGGTCTCGGAAGGTTCGCTATTTTCCGATGCAGAAGCTCCCGAATATTTTGCCGAGCAGATCCTCGGTAGTGACCGCGCCTGTGATTTCGCCGATATGATCTTGGGCAAGCCGTAGTTCTTCGGCCAACAATTCGGGTGAACGGGCCGCAAGGGTAGCAAGGGCGGTAGAGAGGTGTCTTTCTGCTTGACGAAGCGCCTCCAGGTGGCGACGGCGTGCGCTAAACTCCCCCGCCTCCGAGGTCGAATAGCCCGCAACCCCCTGGAGGTGTGCCATCAAGTCCGAGAGACCCTCGCCCGTGGTGGCCGAAAGGGTCACTTCGGTACCCAGCAGACCCTCAGAAAGACCCACAGGACGACCACTCAGGTCTGCTTTGTTACGTACCACAGTAATCACCGAGCCAACCGGAAATTCGGCAAGGATGGCCTGTTCCTCAGGGCCAATCCCCACCATATCTTCGACCACAAGCAGGATGTGATCGGCCTCGGCCGTCTCCCGATAGGCCCGACGGACGCCCTCACGCTCTACGGGGTCGTTGGTGGATCGCAACCCTGCGGTGTCACTCAGGCACAGGGGAATGCCATCGAGGTGGAGGGTTTCACGCAAGACATCGCGGGTTGTCCCCGGAATGTCCGTGACAATCGCCACCTCGCGTTCTGCCAGGCGATTGAACAGACTCGACTTGCCGACATTGGGTCGACCCGCCACCACGACCGTGATCCCCTCGCGTAGCAACACGCCCTGAGAGGCATCGCTGCATAGGGTGGTCATGTGCGCTTGGAGGTTGGTGAGCCGTTGTGTGACCGTGCTCTCCGAGAGCCAATCGATCTCCTCGTCTGGGAAATCAAGAGCCGCCTCGATGTACACACGCAGTTCGGTTAGCTCCGATACGAGGGCTTCTAGCCGTTTGGAAAACACCCCCTGCAGGGAACGCAAAGCGGCGCGGGCAGCTTGGGTGGAGGAGGCGTCAATCAGGTCTGCCACCGCTTCGGCCTGGGTCAAGTCCAACCGGCCATTTAAGAAAGCACGCTCGCTAAACTCGCCAGGCCGGGCCAAACGAGCACCCAACGCAAGGGTACGTTCTAACAACTGTTGGAGCACCACAGCACAGCCGTGGCCTTGTAGTTCTAGGACATCCTCTGCGGTATACGAGTGAGGGGCAGGGAACCACAGGGCCAATCCCTCGTCGAGGGGAACCCCACCAGCCACCATGAACGGCAACAAGGTGGCGTGACGTGGCAACGGTAGACAACCGAGCATCTCGCGGGCAATGGCAGCAGTGTGGGGGCCAGAGACGCGAACAATGCCCACCGCACCACGACCCGAAGCGGTGGCAATGGCAGCAATGGTATCACCGTGCTCCATGGGCAGCGTGGCCTATCTACGGATCGATGAGGATGGATCGCTGTTCCATCGAAGGGGAGGGGGGCAAGCCCAGTAATTTGAGTACGGTGGAAGCAACCGAAGACAGGCCAGAACAGGTAGCCAATCGCCAAGGCGTTTCATCAATCACCAAACAGGGAACCGGATAGAGCGTATGTTGTGTGTGTGGTTGTTGGGTCATGGGATCCACCATTTCTTCGCAGTTGCCGTGGTCAGCCGTAAGCAACACCGAATAACCACAACGCACTGCCACATCCAACACCCGTCCCACCTCTAGATCGAGTGTCTCCACGGCCTTAATCACGGCCTCACGTACCGCTGTATGCCCTACCATGTCGCCATTGGCAAAATTCGTCACAATAAAGGGATACAGACCGCTTTCTAGGGCGCCAATGACAGTATCCGCGACTTGGGAAGCACTCATTTCCGGTTGTTGATCGTAACTCGCGACTTTAGGAGAGGGCACCATGACACGCTCCTCCCCAGGAAAGGGTTCTTCTCGGCCGCCGTTGAAGAAAAAGGTCACATGGGCATATTTCTCGGTTTCCGCACAGTGAAATTGACGCAACCCAGCACGGCTGATCTCCTCACTCAGGTAGTGATTGACAATCTCTGCCGCAAAGGCCACGGGAAAATCAAAGGTGCTGTCATACTCGGTCATGCAGGTGACGTGGGCCGGTTGGTAGTCCCCTCGGTCAAAGGGTGTAAAATCCGTACACCCCAGCGCAGAGGTGATCTGGCGAACGCGGTCATTGCGAAAATTAAAGATTACCACCGTGTCGCCAGGGGCGATGGCTTGAAAACCAGGGAGCAGGGTGGGTTGAATAAATTCATCGCCTTCGCCACGAGCATAGGCATCCTGGATGGCGGTGCTGCTGTCCTGCGCATGCATCCCGACCCCACGCACGAGCGCATGCCACGCACGAGAGACCCGATCCCAACGTTGATCACGATCCATCACGTAGTAACGGCCACTGACAGAGCCTATGTAGCCCCCGTCTGTTTTGGCCAGGGCCGCCTCTAGGGGTGCCAAACACTGCAGCGCAGAACGCGGTGGCGTATCCCTCCCATCCGTGATGACATGCACTTGCGGCAACGTACCACGACGATGGCACAACGCAAGCAGCGCCAGCAGGTGATTTGTGTGGGCATGAACCCCTCCCTCCGAAACCAAGCCCAGCAGGTGCAACGGACGACCAGCACGGCAAGCGTTGTCCACCGCCCTCGTGAGGGCAGGATTGAGAAAAAACTCACCATCGGCAATGGCATCATCAATGCGCACGAGACTTTGGCGCAAAATGCACCCGGAACCAAGTGTCAGATGGCCCACCTCGGAGTTGCCCATCTGTCCGTTGGGCAATCCCACCGCTTGACCGGAGGCCTGCAACACCGTATGGGCATGGTGGGCAAAATACGCATCAAGACGAGGCGTATGTGCCAGGGCAACCGCATTGTGGGCGCGACTGGGATTGACACCAAACCCGTCCAGGATCACCAACAGGGTGGGACGCCGTGGTGCTTTGGCTGTCAACAAGAGGCTGTCAGGCATTGTGTACTCTGGACTGGGTGATGAATCGAAATGGAATGCTCATCATTGTGCCATTGGTCATAAAAGTTTCTGGATCTCAGTAACAAAGATAAGCAGCACCTATTGGCTCAATGACCTATCGGCCAAGAGTGCCTTGAGGCGTTCCATTTCAGCCAATGCAGATTCTTTCTCCCGTAACGCCACCTCTTTCTCTCGTGATATCAGATCTTTCTCGCGTGATATTGCCTCTTTCTCTCGTGATATTGCCTCTTTTTCCTGCAACGCTGCCTCTTTCTCCTGTAATGCTGCCTCTTTCTCCTGCAACGCTGCCTCTTTTTCCTGCAACGCTGCCTCTTTTTCCTGCAACGCTGCCTCTTTCTCCTTCAATGCTTGTTCCTTTTCCCATTGAATCGTATTCTGTTCGCGTATAAAGTTCTGCCTGGCTTGGTATGCGTGGTAGTCGCGTTCTTTCTCTGAGAATCTCTGCAATGTGCTCATGGCTTGCCTCATCTCTGGAGTATTCATCCAGTTTGGTAATGTACTATCGTCCAATTGGTCGCCTTTCCTGAAGAACTGCAACCAACGCTGTTGTTCGTTCTCGATGCACTGCGAAGTGAACTTTGCCAGTTCCAACAACCAGACACCACCGTGATCCACCAACGTTCTACCTTGCTTGTCACAAAACCGATAGGCATGTAGATAATCGTTGTCCGTTCTGATCAGGTTCTCGCCAAGTAACCAAATAGCATAGGTAGGTCTCAGCAAGGAATAGTCATTTCCGCTCTGTAGTTGCTGGCTATACATCTCTGCCCAATTGTAGAGAATCCTTGCAGGCAAATGGCAATGACTACGCAACTGGATTTCCACCTGATAAACCTGGCCCCGGTCATCTCTTGCTTTTACATCAACAACACTGAGTTTATCGTCAAGAAATTCTCGGTCGTTGTATGGGTTCAGAATATCAACCGCAGTAATGGGAGCAATCAGATCCATCGATAGCATGGCATTAAGAAAATGGATGAGAAGGTTCCTGTTCTCCTCCGACCCGAGCAACGCCTTGAATACACAATCCACTTTTGGGTCTATACGATGTCTCATTGTCAAACACAACCTTTTTGACTGTAGGATGAAGCACCACAAGGGAATGACCGAAATTACCTTGCAAGAATTGTCCTACAAACTTCTGGCCAGCATAATGGCGTCTTCCCGACCACGCGTACCCGGATAATAAGCGCGGCGTACACCAATCTCATTAAAACCCATACTCAGGTAAAGCGCCAGTGCCGCATGGTTCGATGAGCGCACCTCTAAGAATGCTGTATCTGTGTGACGGCGCTGCGCAACGTGCAAAAGGTGGGTCATGAGGTAGCGCCCGATACCATGACGCTGACATTCGGGTACCACACACAGGTTGAGGATATGGCACTCCCCAGCCCCCACCGACATGATGCCATAGGCCTGGATCCCCGACGCACCCTCGCAGACCCAGCAAGAATAGCCTGCATGTAGACAATCCTCGAACAGGTCAAACACCCACGGGAACGCATAGGCACGCTGTTCGATCGCCACCACGGCGTTGAGATCGCGACTGCACATGGGTCGCAGAGCGAATTGTATCGAGACACGCGGCAACATAGGTACGGGTTCGTACCATGCTGGTGTTTCGGCAGGCAGCACTTCACAGGTCTTGGCCATCGGGCGGAATGCTGTGGAAAATACGCCACGCAAGGCGCAGATCATCCCACGCTTTGCGTTTTTCGGAAGGACTGCGGAGCAGGTAGGACGGATGATACGTTGCGACAAGCGGGACGCGCTGGGCACCATACCGATGGAGCCGACCCCGCAACACCCCAATCGAAAGAGAAGTGGCCAACAAATGCTGGGCTGCCACGCTCCCCGCCGCTAGAATAATCCGAGGTTCCAGCAATTCGATCTGACGTTGTAGATACGGCAGACAAGCTGCGGTTTCAAGCGGAGCGGGGGTACGATTTCCTGGAGGGCGTGACTTGAGCACATTCGCAATGTAGATCTCTTCACGGCGCAGGCCCATCCCACGGATCATCTGATCGAGCAACTGACCCGCACGCCCAACAAACGGCTCTCCTTGGCGATCTTCGTCTTCTCCGGGGGCTTCGCCCACGATCAACCACTCAGCAGTTCGGTTCCCAACCCCAAAGACACCCTGTGTCCTGGTGTGGTGCAAAGGACACGCAGTACAGTGCTTCACTGCGTGTTCCAACGCTTCCCACCCCAAGGTACTGGTGTCGTTCGGATTCACACTCGAAGGATGCTTCTGAGCAGCCACCATCGGCTTCACCTCCGCAGAAACCAACCTCGGTGTGGGCGGCGGCACCGGCATCGGCAGTGCGTCGGCTTCGACCACCGTACCCGATCGGTATGCAGCGCGGCGCACCCAGGTGTGGATTCCCATCTTTGCCAAACAATCCCGACGTTGGGCAAGCGTCGCATGGATCGGAGAGTCTAGCGGAGAGTCTAGCAAATGGGACATAAACGAAAAATACACACGGCTTTAGATATCACCGTTCTGAGGGTGCGAACGCTGCGGTGGCATCAGCAATTTGTTGATGGCGTTGATATACGCCTTGGCAGAGGCCACAATAATATCGGTATCGGCACCTTGACCATTCACAATACGCCCACCTTTTTCCAAGCGCACCGTGACCTCTCCCTGGGCATCGGTACCACCAGTGATGGCATTGACCGAATACAGAAGCAAATCCGACTGTGTTTCGACGGCCCCTTCGATGGCTTTAAAAACCGCATCCACAGGGCCGCTGCCCACTGCTTCGCTTTGATGTTCCTTGCCCTCGATCGAGATGCGCACCAAAGCATGGGGAATGGTTCCTGTTTCAGAGCACACATGCACACCCAGGAGATGTATTGATTCGTTCTTTTTCTCCAACCCGGCTACCGTGACAAGCGATTGAAGGTCTTCATCGAAAATCTCGTGTTTTTTGTCGGCGAGATCTTTGAACAGCCCAAAGACACGACTTAATTCTTCCTCGGATCCAAACACAATGCCCAATTCATCCATACGGGCGCGAAACGCATTGCGACCCGAATGCTTGCCAAGTACCATGCGATTGGCTTTCCAGCCCACGTCCTCGGCACGCATAATCTCGTACGTCTCTCGGCTTTTGAGAACACCGTCTTGGTGGATCCCCGCTTCGTGTGCAAAAGCATTGGCACCGACAATGGCCTTGTTGGGTTGCACAGGAAAGCCAGTAATGGTCGAGACCAGTCGAGAGCAGGATACAATCTGCGAGGTATCCAAACGGGTGTCGCAGGTAAACAAATCGCGTCGTGTACGCACCGCCATCACGATTTCTTCGAGGGCCGCATTGCCTGCACGTTCCCCCAAACCGTTGATGGTACATTCTACCTGACGAGCGCCATTCTGAATCGCAGCAAGACTGTTCGCAACGGCAAGCCCAAGATCATTGTGGCAGTGCACAGAAAAAACCGCTTTGTCGGCATTGGGCACCCTTTCCCGTAAACGGTAAATAAGGTTCCCAAATTGGTTGGGGAGGTTGTACCCCACGGTGTCGGGGATGTTAACCGTACGTGCGCCTGCTGCAATCACCGCTTCTAGAATCCGGCAAAGAAAATCAAATTCGGATCGTCCCGCATCTTCCGGTGAAAATTCTACATCGTCGGTATGCTGCCGTGCTCGACGAACGGCAATCACTGCTTGATCCAAGACCTGTTCTTGGGTCATGCGCAGCTTGCGTTCCATGTGGATGGGCGAGGTGGCGATGAAGGTGTGGATCCGCGTTTGGGTATGTGCGCCGCGTAACGCCTCTCCAGCGCGATCAATGTCCGACACCAGTGCCCGCGCCAAACCACAGACTGTGCTCTCGCGGATGGCCTGGGCCACCGCCTGCACCGATTCAAAATCGCCAACACTCGCGGTTGGAAACCCCGCTTCGATGACATCCACACGCAGCCTTTCCAAGGCTTTGGCAATGCGCACCTTTTCTTCACGGGTCATAGAAGCCCCGGGACTTTGTTCGCCATCGCGTAGGGTGGTGTCAAAAACAAGAAGACGTTCGGTCATGATGAGGGCAGCCAAGAGGTCAGTGATCGGTACTAGAGAGGTTGATTGGGGGGCTGATTGGGGGGTTGATTGGGGTCAACGGGTGCATGGCCACGGGAGGTACGACGGCGACGCAGGTGGATCAGCGTCAAAACAGGGCCAGACAACGCATACACGGTAAACCCAGCGAACAGGATGAGGGGAGGATGAATGGCAATGGCAACCAAGCCAAGCACGACCACAAGCAGGGTCACAAACGGAACTTTTCCGCGTACATTGAGGTTCTTGAAGCTGTTGTACCGGATGTTGCTCACCATGAGCAGACCCGCCAAGAGCGTGAGAAGCAGTGCGGGAATTTCTAGGCGCACCCCCGTAATATCATAAAACACGCCGACCCACACCAATCCTGCGACGATGGCGGCGGCAGAGGGGCTGGGCAGTCCCTGAAAATAGCGTTTGTCTTCTACGCAGAGCTGCGTATTAAAGCGTGCCAGACGTAGGGCAGTCGTCGCGGTATACACGAAGGCCACGAGCCAGCCAAGCTTTCCCATGCCCTGCAACGACCACTCGTACACGACCAAAGCGGGAGCTACCCCGAAAGAAACCATGTCGGAGAGACTGTCGTACTCCGCACCAAAGGCGGTTTGGGTATCGGTCATGCGTGCAATGCGCCCATCCAGGCTGTCGCAGATCATGGCAATAAAGATGGCGATCGCACCATCTGCAAAAAAGCCACGCATGGCGCTAACGATAGCAAAGAAACCACAGAACAGCGCAGCCGTAGTGAACAGGTTCGGGAGCAGGTAAATGCCGCGGGGACGGTGGGATGCCCTGGGGAGTGGCTTGGAGGATGCCGTAGAGGATGGTGGGGGGGTGGGTTGATCGTGCATTGTGTCTTCCTAGACGAGAGTATCATTCTACCAGGATGCCGTGATCATACACCAGAACCGCCCCTAAAGGGGTCGCCGCTCCTGCCTCACGGACGATCCAGCGAATCCAAAGCACAGGACATAGACCCAGCGCGTTGATAGGCAAGTATTTCTTTCTGAAGATTATGCTTGAATACCTGGACTGCCCAATCTCTCGCAATGGCTTCCCCGTCTTTTCCGCTGTAATGTAGGCCGTCCCTCCCCGTCGCAGGATAATGGGTATAGTCACGGCTGTCGATCAGGTGGCAGCCGTAGCCGTTTGCAAGCTGAGAGAGCATGTGGTACACCTCCTCCCTTTGGTGTGCGCTAAACTTTCTTGCGTCTGGTGGGCCTATCCAGAAACATTGTCGTTGGTGCGAAGTCACAGACTGCATGAGTATTGCACTCTCAACCAAACGATCGATTGGTTTTTGTGGAATAAGGTTGGCACCCAGCGCAACGACAATCGTTGCAGGGTGAAGCGATTGGATGAGTTCATCTATTTTTGGTGTATTGCTGTGCCTGCGGTTTTCTTCACTACCATTGTCATGGTGTTGCCAAAAACCACAAGGGGTTGCTCTTCCGCTCAGCCACCAACCAGAAGCACTTCCACAACTCGCGATGGCCGTAACGCGTGACCCTGGGATTTTTTGTTCCATCATCGTGGTCAGGGTAGACCCAAACACGGAGGCAGAATAAGAATCACCAATGAACAAGATGTTTTTCGCACACACCGATACCGAAGGGAGGGAGACGATTGTTTTCTCTTGTTCTTTCGTGGGGACGCAACTCGGCAGTACCAGGATCGCCGATGCAAGGATCGACAGCATCTTCCCGTGCTTCCCTTGGTAGACATCAGACCACATCCGATTACCTCTCGCATGGATACCCTTAGGTGGGTGGTTTTTGGTTCTTGGGAACGTCAGGGGGGGATCTTGGTGCTCTTGGTAAACACAAAGCCGAAATGACTGTATCTGCATAAATCTTTGCACCTGCAGGCGTCACATGGATACCATCCCCCGCAAACACATTACGACCGGCTAAGCTTTTCGAGCGCCAATCAATCAGCGAAACTTTATCATATTTCTGTGCAACACTCGCCAACAAATGATTGTTGAGTGATTCATAATTACGCGGTATTTTTAGATTGATGAACACAATGTGTTGACTGTTTTTAACTGACGCAACCAATTTTTCAACTTGCCGTATCGTCAATGGCCCATTGTTGCCAATATGTATCAAGACAATGCCGCTTAGTTCCCTTTCGTCGGCATTGTTTAATACTTTCGTTGCATCACTGATCTGCCTGCCTACCTTGGCATCCAGGGTGAGTCCTGGTATCTGTCGGAGCAATTCTACGGCTGCACCCACCATGACAGAGTCCCCAACCCCGAAAACAAGTGTTTTCTTTCCGGCATCTGCACGAATCCGTGTTACATATCCATGTTCGTAGTCTCGATGGGCAGTATCCTGAAGGTCGCTCGTGGCACCCTTGGCAATCGAGTCGCAAAAACCAGGGGTGGTTTCCGTGTTTTCTGCTGCGCGGTCAGGAGCTTCCGTTTGGTTCGTGGGAGGTGCCGGATCCGGTGGGTGGTTCTCTAGGCTACTGGGGCTGTCGGGCGCATGAGAAGGATCAGGCGTCTCTGCTCTTGCCATCAAAACCATCCCTTCTTGGGGGGCGGAGGCCAGCGCCCTGTTGTCGTTGGTCTTGCTTGGATAGATGCCAAGGGCCGCCACCGTAAACAGCAGTGCCAAAACGCTTCTCGATGGACTCTGTTGGATCCCTTCAAAGACGTGGAAAACGTTGTTCCAAAGGGTGTTTGCAGCACCACGGCGGAAGGGGATTTCTATCCAATGGTAGGAGACTTCAGAACAGGCCAGCGTGATCGTGATACGCAACAAGAACAAAGGCAACCCCTCTAGTGCCACATCCACCAAAGGGAGGGTCAGACAAAACACAGGCCAGTGCCACAGGTAGATTCCATAGGAACGCTTTCCAAGCCAGATCACAGCACGATTACAAAACAGCGAAAGAATCAGATCACGGTGATCCTCACGATAACGGGCATGACAATACACGATGATCAAACTGGTGGTCAGCGAAACAGTGCCAAGTCCACCGTAATACAGCCATGGGTTCGTATATTCTAGAAAATACAGCACTGCCAGCACGAAGCCCAAGAGCATGATTCCTATGGCGAAGGACAGGGTTTTCTGGTGTTGTGTCAAAAAAACTGCCAGAGCACCCAACAGAAAGGCACTCACCCGCGTGTCTGTTCCAAAATACACGCGGGAGGGATCCTCTTGGTTTTGCGTGTAGACCCAAGCCATCCAAAAGATTCCGACCAAGCTGGCAACGAGCAACCACGTAATGGTACGTTTTGGCGATAACCGGAACAATGCCATGCAAACGGCAGGCCACACCAGATAAAATTGGAACTCTACTCCCAGCGACCATAAGTGCTCAAACAAATCCGGACGACCCATGGTTTCAAAATAAGAAAAATGGCTGACGATATAATATATATTTAGAAAAAAAGTCATATTATAAGGGAAATCGTCTTCAAGCTTTCCGCTGTCCTCTGGATACCATGCAAGTACCACGAGCCAGGCAACCATGATCATCGTAAACATCGCAGGGAACAGTCGCATCAAGCGTCTTTTGTAAAACCCAAAGGGGTCGATGCGTCCTGCCTCCCTCCATTCCTCGAACAGTAATTTTGTAATGATAAAACCACTGATGACAAAGAAAAGCTCAACGCCCAGATACCCACCCGGAAGCCACGCATTGTCCCCGTGGTAGATCAACACGGCCAGAATCGCGAGCGCCCTTAGCCCGTCCAAATAAGGGAGGTAGGCATCTTTTTTGCGAAGGGGTCGTAGGGCAGATTGTTGCTTCGGCGTGGGGTCAGCAACCCGTTCCTGTAAGTGGAACGCTTCCCGCAAGGCTCGTATCAAAGGCCCATCGGATCGGGCGTCCTTGAGGTAATAAAGGATCCGGAGGGTTAATTCTAGTGTGGCACTAGAAACACTGTTTTCTTCTCCGACCGTCCCACGCTGTTGTAACTGGTGCTTTAATCGATTGATCAAGGGCTTCGTGGAGGGTGTCGAAAGACCACCGTCTTGCAGTGCTTCCACGAGCCCCGCACCCACCCAACACAGACGAATGCTATCAGGATGTGTAACAACCCCGCGTATCTCTGCAAGGGTGTTGGCCAAGTGCTGCAAAGCACGTTGATCGCCTAGGGTACAAGGCCAAGACAAAGATACTGTGGTGGACAGGGGAGAATGAGAAGAGTGCGGGGTTGTTTTTATTGCATCGTGTACACCCAGGGGGAGCGCCGAGAGACCCACAAAAAAAAGCATATCTTCTGGAAACGGCTTTTCACCCCGCGCCCTGCGCAGTTCCTTGAAAATCGGTGGAAGAGGCATGGGAACATTGCGATCATCCCAAGGAATGCGTTTTACATACCCCGACAGTGCAACCAACGCACGTTGCAGCACGTCCCATACGGTCGAGCTAGGTACTTCCTGCGCCTGTGCAGAGACAAGATGCGTGATTTCTTCTGCAAGCAGCAGGCATCCTTGCATCTCCATCGTCCGCAAAAGATACCGCAACACACGCAGACGCTCCACGAGCATCGGTTGTGCATGTGGTTGCGCACGATCGGTCAGGTGGTTCTTGATCTCTAGGATGTTCTGGAGAATCTGGAGAATTGCATCCTTACCTACAGGGATTGTACTGCATGGTGTGGATGGAAAATCCATGTGCATCATCCAGGGGTGGTTGACACAAGGTTCGAGGTTGCCGTACCAACGCTTGCAAAAGATGGCGCGATCCTGTGCTAGTAATTGTACGGGCACCGTTCTTCAGGACTTACCCAAACCTAAACATACGGTTTGTGTGCCTGATTTCTGCTTCACAGAGGCAGTTTCACGCCACCGGAACTGCGTGACGCCAGAGCTATCCTCTCCACAGACTGACACCGTGGAACTCACGGCGTAATGCTCTAAATTAATGGCAGCATTAACGTCTCTGTCCATTTTATTTCCACAGTCGCAGGACTTTGTCCTTTCGGACAGCGACATATCATGAATAGATCCACATGCTGAACATGTCTTACTGCTGGGGAACCAACGATCTGCAATCACTACGCTTGATCCAGTCATTGCGACTTTATAACCAAGCTGTCGCCTGAATTCAAAGAATCCGGCATCAGAAACCGCCCGCGCAAGACAGTGATTCCTCACCATCCCTCTTACGTTCAGATCCTCAATACCAATGAGTCCGAATGAAGTCGCGAGCTTAGTGGTCAATTTGTGGATATTGTCTTTGCGGATGTTTGCAATTCTCAAGTGCATACGCGAAAGCTTGGTTTTTGCCTTCGCCCTGTTCGCACTGCCTTTCTTTTTCCGCGAAAGACTCTGGCTTAATCGCCGGATTCTGCTCAAGAGTCGCCTATGTGCCTTTGGCCCTTCGACAACTTCACCATTGGAGAGTGTCGCTAATGCGTTGACTCCGAGATCAACACCGACAGATCCAACACCCTTCGCATGTAGAATGTCCGTTGTCTCCATTGCTAGGGCCACATGCCATTGATCTGCATCCCTACTTACTGTCGCTGACTTGATGTTGCCCTCGAAACACACCGCTTCTGCCATCCTGACCCCAGCCGATAACGGGTAATCGAACACGCTTGCCATCCACATTGACTGCGTTCGGAGTATCCTTTGATGGCCCGTTATCGGCGCGGAAGCTATCGTGAACACCCTTGCACTTAAATCTTGGGAACCCAGGCTTTTCCCCATTCTTAATCCGCAAAAACGTGTTCTGGAGCGCTCTCCCAAGGTTCTTGATGGCTTGTTGGGGGGCCGTCTTGCTAACCTCGCTCATCCATGGGTATTTTTCTGACTTAATGGCATTGAGTTGTTTGCGTAGCTTAGCTTCGTTAGGTTTCTCGCCTGCTTCGTATTGTCTTTTCCACTCGGCAAGCGCCCAGTTATAAGCAAAACGAGCTACTCCGCAGGATTTCCTGAATAGCGTTTTTTGCTTATCGTTAGGATATAGGAATATTTTATGGACAAGAATCATGTGGATGTCTCCACAGCTTTCTGCGCGGCCTCAATTAGTTTCTTGTTTTTGTTGCTACGACTCCCATACAAACGGGCACTAAACACCGTTATGATTTCTAGCACGTCCTTTGCCAAGTCTTCTTCGAATGTTGTATCTTGGCCTTTGTTGATAATCACTATCTCAACATTCTTGCATTCGCAAATCGCAAAGATTAACTCTGCACCAAAACGCAGTAGTCTATCTTTGTGTGCTATCACAAGGCGCTCGACACGACCGGCTATAATCTCCGCCAGAAGCTTTTTTAATCCTTTCTTGTGATAGTTCATTCCACTGCCAAGATCAGTGACTACCTTAAACTTCCAACCTTGGCTTGCACAGTGCATTTCAAGAACCTGCGCCTGTCTTACTAGGTCTTCTTTCTGCTCGTGACTAGATACCCTAGCATAAGCATAGGTCACACGGTGCGACTCAATGGAATCCGCAAAGCTCGGATCGAGCGCATGCAACGAATACCGACGTTGGTTGCCAGCGGTACGTATCGGCACCAACTTCCCGTCTCTCTCCCAACGTCGCAGTGTCGTCGCACAGACACCAAGGATTTTAGACGCCTCTGTAATGCTCACTAACTTATCCATAATGTACATGTTAGTACAACTATGGATAACTCTCAAGACTCAGTAACAAACCCCACAACCTTCCACCACCACTTCCCACCACCACTTCCCACCAGCAACGTTGCCCTGCAACCTGCTGATCCGCTATACTGCACAATCCCGCTGGGGTGTTTCCCCAGCACTCCTGTGAGGAACAACGAATGGCCAAGCTAGTGCTCAGCCGCAGCGGTGTGTTGGTGCGTGAGATCCCGTTGACCAAGGAAACTACGATCATTGGTCGACGCGACGACAACGATATAGCACTCGACGACACTTCGATCAGTGGACAACACGTCCAACTGGTCAAGGCCGACAATAAATACATCGCAGAAGATTTGAAAAGCACGAACGGTACTGTGATCAATTCCCAGAAAATGGACCGCAAGGTGCTCGAAAACGACGATGTTATCGTCATCGGCAAGCATGAACTCCGCTTTGTGACAGAAACAGAAATGGGGGGACAACCTTCTGACTTCGAACAAACGGTAGTCATACGATCAAAAGCATCGGTTGACAAGGCGACACCCACTACCAACACGCCCCCAACCCAGGCGCCGACCAAAGCACCCGCCACGGGCAACACGCCACCAGCCCACCTGTCGACCCTCGCAATGCAACCCCCGCAACAGAACCGCCCGGCCCCGCACCCTGCACAATCCGATCCGACTCCCACGGGGGGCAGCGTGCTTGTCAAGGCATTGATCGCAGTCGCAGGGGTACTCGTCCTAGTGGTGGTAGCATACCTCTACAGAAAAATGGGACACTGAAAACCCCAGCCCCACGGACAGGGGCGGCTGCTACAGCTTGTGCAAACCGCTTGTTCGAGTCTCTAGGGCGCGTGCTCCACCTGCAGCACCGCACCGTTTGCCGTGATCACCCGCACTACACTGCCTTCTGGCAAGTCTGGGCCTTCCACCGACCACGACGTACCCTCTATGCGAATACGGCCGCGACCATTCACAATGGCCTGTTCTAATACAAAAGTTCGACCTACGTACTGGACAGCACGTCGATTGAGGGTGGGCTGATCCGTATGCGGGGTCAGCATGCTATGCAGCCAAAATTGCCATGCAAAAATAGAAGCCAACGACAGCAAGGCATACAAAATCACCTGAATCTGCCAAGACAGCGCAGGATCGAAAAAAAGAATCAATCCCACCACCCCCGCCGCAATACCAAGCCACAGAAAGAAAAAACCAGGCACGAAGACCTCAATTCCCAACAACACCATGCCCAGAATCCACCAGTGCCAGTAGGTTGCTCCCCACGTGAAGTTGTTAAGAAAACTCATCAGTGTCTCCGAATCAAGCAAGGGCACATGGGAAAGGAGAAGAGAGACTCTCCCTCTTTCCCATGCAGCGAGTCACCTAAAGATTTAGACAAGATTGCCAGGCGACGCAGGACGATCTTGCGGCGGTGGCGTGCGAGCCGCACCAAAGGATTGTTTCGTCAGCTCCGCGATCCCAGCCAACGAACCGATCAACGCACTGGCCTCCATCGGCATCAACACGATCTTCTCGTTCGGTGCGGTACCGATGGCTTTCAGGGCGTCGGTGTAGCGTTGTGCCACAAAATAATTGATGGCATTCAGATTCCCCTTGTTGATCGCCTGAGAAACCACTTGTGTGGCACGGGCTTCCGCTTCTGCCAAACGCTCCCGTCCTTCGGCCTCGCGGAAAGCCGCTTCACGCTGTCCCTCTGCGGCCAAAATCATGGACTGTTTCAGTCCTTCCGCCTTCAAAATTTCGGAGGCCCGCAGACCTTCGGCTTCTAGGATGTGGGCACGTTTGATACGCTCCGCCTTCATCTGACGTGCCATGGCCTCGACCAAGTCTGTCGGGGGCGCAATCTCCATGATCTCAATACGAGTTACTTTGATACCCCAGTGACTTGTCGCGTCGTCTACCACACCCAACAACCGCGCATTGATATCATCCCGTTTGGAGAGCAGTTCGTCGAGATCCATCGAACCCATGACGGTGCGGATGTTGGTCATCGTGAGGTTGATGATGGCCTGTTCTAGGTTCGTCACCTCATAGGCGGCTTTGGGTGCATCTAAAATCTGGAAAAACACCACACCATCTACCTGCACAGAAGCGTTGTCTCGCGTAATCACATCTTGCGAAGGAACATTGAGCACTTGCTCCTTCATGTTAAGGCGCTTTCCAACGCTGTCAATGAATGGAACAATGAAATTGATACCCGGTGACAACGTTCGGATATAACGCCCGAATCGCTCCAACGTAAACTCCATTCCTTGGGGTACAGATTTTACCCCTTGGAAGATGACCAGCACGAACAGGGCCAGCAGTACCAGCGCAAAGACAGAAAAGCCCTCCATCGGGAAACCTCCACGTTGTGGGAAAGGGGTACCCCCTCAAAGGGGGCCAAGAAGCGACTAGTATAGCCTTTGGGGGGGTCTTGTCGCCAACAAAAGCACAGTGTAGCGTACCGCTCCTTGCTGACTGTGTAGGACTCTCTTCGGTGTCATTGGTTCGCCCTCCTAAATCTTTACTGCGCCTAGTCGGATCGGCCATTGCCGACTACCAGATGATCCGCCCGGGAGATCGTGTGCTCTTGGGGTTGTCGGGTGGAAAAGACTCTTTTGCACTGCTCCATCTGTTGCTGCACCTACAGCGCCATGCGCCCATTTCCTTTGAGGTCGCAGCCATCACTGTAGATCCCCAAAGCCCCGATTTTGACCCCTCCCCGCTCAAAACGGTTGTGCCTGCGATGGGGATTCCGTATTTTTACGAATCGCAGGCCATTCTAGAGCAGGCGCAAGCACACATGGACGGGGATTCGTACTGTTCTTTTTGTGCCCGCATGAGGCGTGGGGTTTTGTACACACAAGCACGACGCCACGGGTACAACGTTCTGGCACTGGCACAGCATCTCGATGATCTGGCCGAAAGCTTCTTGCTGTCGAGCTTCCACGGGGGACGACTCAAGACTATGAAGGCCCACTATGTCAACGATGCAGGGGATGTGCGGATTATCCGTCCGTTGGTGTATGTGCGTGAGCGTCAGACGACTGCTTTTGCATCGGCGGCAGCCTTGCCAGTGATTGCTGAAAATTGCCCTGCGTGTTTTACAGCACCTACCCAGCGCCAGCACTTCAAGGAACTGCTGGCGCGGGAAGAACAGTCTAACCGTCATCTCTTCAAGAGTCTTTTGACGGCCATGCGTCCGATCATGGGTACGGTTCCTGACGGTTCGTCTAGTGGGTAGATCGCAGCACCCCCCTCTCGGTTGCACATTCCGAGGGCGCAACCTGCGCCATGGTGGGCGATCTTGCCGCAATCTCACGTCGTACAGCCCCTACCTGTGCCAGAAAGACCTGGTTTGTTTCCAAAGCGGCAAAGACTGCCGCACCCACCAGGAATCCAGCATGAACGTCGCTCTGCCAGTGATAATTGCAGATTACCCTGCTTTCGCCAAATTCATAAGCCCGTTCTAACAGTTCGTTCTTGTGTTCTGGCACCAATTCAGAAAGGATCAGCCCCCACATCCACCCAGTGGTGGAGTGACCAGATGGGTAGGAACCATTGGTAGAAAGCTCTTTCTCCTGAGATGGATCGCACGTACCTTCGTGATGAACAACGTAGGGTCTCTTGCGATTGTACAAAGGTTTTGCAATTTGGTTCGCTTGTTTTGCATCTGCTCTCGTGCGACGCAGCAACGTGATTAGATTTGGCGTGTCGATCTCGGTCGGTATAAAGCCGAGCGCACAAGCAAAGGCGTTTGCTGCCTCTGGGAATTGACTGACGTTGGTATCTCGTTGCGCAATATACCACCTCGCTGTATCGCGCTGCGTGATGGCTTGTTGCAGGGAAGTCGCCATTTTTCGCGATACCCGACTGGGACATCCCAGTCGCCGTCGGGAGCGAAAAATTGGCGACATGCCGTGCCTTCGGCGCCCGCGCCGCCCTGCGTCCGCCACGACTCGCCACTTCGCTGGCTCGCC
>CAIJYR010000227.1 GCA_903824965.1 uncultured Thiotrichales bacterium | reverse complement strand
GCGAGCCAGCGAAGTGGCGAGTCGTGGCGGACGCAGGGCGGCGCGGGCGCCGAAGGCACGGCATGTCGCCAATTTTTCGCTCCCGACGGCGACTGGGATGTCCCAGTCGGGTATCGCGAAAAATGGCGACTTCCCTGAATGGCGGCATATCCAATGGGGATGGGCACCAACCAACCGAGTTTCTTGCGAATCTCCCATACCGTTTCCTCAGGATTCTTTGGGTTTGCTCCCGCAGGAGCATGATTCAGTCGGGTAAGGTCGAGCAGTGCATCCAGCGCATTTACATCCCCTCCTGGATTCTCTTTACGCATCTCTTCGAGTCGCTCGGCCAATAGGTCGTCACGTGCTACCAAAGCAAATCCAGGCAGCAGTTGTTTACGCAATTCTTGGAACGCAACGATGCTCTCCTGCTCAGTATCGGGCCAATCTAACCATTGGCACTTTCGCTGTGCGCTTTGGTTTGGCAGGATGCTTCCCCCAGCCAACCGCATGGAGTACACAATCGGCGCAAGACCTTCAAGAAAGTCATTTTGATCGTCTTTGTGCAATCCCTCACCCACGATTTCAATGACGAGACTGACTTCTAGATGGGCGCGACCCTCTTCGATGATGGATGCTGACTCACCATTGGCTTTGACCGGATCACGATGTAGACGAAAGATGCGATCAGGATCATAGCCTCCTGGTGGTTTGAATACTTGTGGCTCGAAGCGGTGGCACAAAATCCCAACGCCCCCAAAGGTGAAATCCTGCTTGGGTAAGCGACGTTCCAAAGCATCTACAAATCCGGTAAATGCCGTGGGAGCGGGAAATCCCCAACTGCATGGGCCAGAAATCGCATTCGCGTTCTGCACCTGCACATGAGGTAGTAACAACACAGCGGTAGTGTTAGCCATGGGTGTCCCACTCCTCGCAGGTCAGCATCAGTTCTTTATACATCAGGGAGTACCATTCTAGAAACTCTGCATCGCCCATTGGGGTTTGTTCGGTGGTCAATCGTGCGTTGAGCCAGTTGGCAAAGCGCCGCGCAATAGCATCACACCAATCGGCGTTCCTGCAGGCTGTAGCAAATTCGGTGTCTTGCAAGGCGCGTTTTGGATCGAGCCAATAGCGTTCGTTTCTGTTCAAACGACATTCTGCCTGTGCGCTCCAACCGGCTGTCAAGTCCTGTATTTCTGCTGCGAACAACAGCAACTCGTCACAGATACAATCAACCCATTCTGTGCGTTTGTTTCGGATGCCAACGTTGTTCCGATTCTGCTCGCGCTGCAAGAAGTTTCGTAGGCCGTCGGTAAGATGCCTCACCGCTGGGCGTCCTCCAAATCGGTACTCAAAAATGCTTTCGATATGCAAGGGGGGGCGCACAGGATCGCTCTTCCAACTCGGTGGCACAGAAGCCAGCAAATAGTTCTCACCGTGGCGTTTGCTATTCAACTGGCTGATGTTCTGCGGTTTGGTACCACCCAATTTCTGTACGACAATGTTTGGATACACTCTGAATCCATGAGGATGATCCTTTCCATCATGCTTGGCAGCACGAGCTTCTTTGGTCTCATCAGAGAAGCGATCTGCCTGAATGGTTTCCCAAATCCGATGGGCTAGGCTGCTAGAGAACAATGGTGCCAAGAGATGGTAATTACCATCCTTCAGTGGCCAGAACACTTGTTTGGCAAGGGTGTGTGAGGTTGGATGGGTGATCTCAGGCTTGCTAAAATCGGCAAAGGCTTCCATCCATGCCTTGGTTTGCACTTCGTTATCGGAGAATGCGGCTGCTAAATCTAGATCGTTGGCACAAGCCAATTCCAAGACCGTTTTCCCTTCTACGCGCAACTGTAGGAACTTATATAACCCAAGTTGCCACCTATGACCACCATCAGAATCCTTCCAAGAGGTAATGGATTAATGTAGCCTTATAGTAATCAATCTATTGGTTGCCGATGGGGAAGTAAAATGGACGAGATGAT
>CAIJYR010000226.1 GCA_903824965.1 uncultured Thiotrichales bacterium | reverse complement strand
GCGAGCCAGCGAAGTGGCGAGTCGTGGCGGACGCAGGGCGGCGCGGGCGCCGAAGGCACGGCATGTCGCCAATTTTTCGCTCCCGACGGCGACTGGGATGTCCCAGTCGGGTATCGCGAAAAATGGCGACTTCCCTGATTTCTGGATGATCATTTTTAATATGATTATGAATCAATCACCCCTGTGATACAGCTAGGATAGCTATTTGGTCAAAAACAGCATCAAAACCAGCATCCACCTCTCCCCAACCCCCTCTCCTCCGGATAGGGGGCAATCCAAAACCAACTTGGATCAAAGGGAGTGAGGCATCATTCACAAGGGGTAATTGAACCATGTTTCGGAACATGAAAATCGGCGTGCGGCTCTGGGGTGGTTTTGGTTTGGTGCTGGTGATGCTGGGATGGACGGTATGGGTCGGAACACATGGTCTTGATAGTGTTCGAGACAATGTCGATGTGGTGGTCAAGAAACTTTCTCCGGTAATAGGTTTGGCGAACAAACTTGGCAACCAAATCGACGACACGAGCCGATATTCTCGGGATATTTTGATTATTAAGGATCCAGAGGCTATCAAACAAGAAATTGCGACGCTCTTGGAAAAACGTCAAGAGACAAGCAAACTACTCGACACGATAGGTGGCATGATCGAAAATACAGAAGAAAAGAACATTCTAGCTAAAATCCGCGAGGCTCGCAATACCTACCTCGGCGCACAAGATCGTTTTTTGGAAATGGTGCGAAATGGTCATCTCGATGAAGCGGCTCATCAATTGTTTGGGGAGATTACCCACCTCCAAGAATCCTATGAAGGGGGTGGTGATACACTCATTGAGTATCAACGCAAACAAATGGCAAACGCCGGTGATAATACGGTCGAGATCCAGACTCATGGGGTTATACTACTGTTAATCGTGGGGGGTTGCGCATTCATCCTGGCCGCCAGCATTGCGCTGTGGATCGTACTCAGTATTACCCAACCACTCAACAAAACCGTTGTGCTGCTTGGACGTCTTGGACGTGGTGAGATTCCCCGTCCAGTGCAAGAAACGTGGCCTGGAGAGTTTGACGGTGTTCGGGAAAGCTTCAATGCAACCGTGACACAACTTGCCAAAACAATCGAGGAAGTACAGCACACCACGAACGAACTCGGCAATGCCGCGAGACAGGTAGAGGCCACCGCACAATCGCTTAGCCAAGCAACCAGTGAACAGGCCGCGAGCGTCGAAGAGACCAGTGCAGCCGTCGAGGAAATGAGTGCGTCTATTACCCAAAACGCTGACAATGCCAAGGTCACGAACACCCGTGCAGGACAAGCGGCAGCGCAAGCCAGCGAGGGTGGCCGATCGGTAGGTGAGACGGTGACGGCCATGAAGCAGATCGCAAGCAAGGTCAGCATCATTGACGACATTGCCTACCAGACCAATTTACTTGCCCTCAATGCAGCCATCGAAGCGGCCAGAGCCGGAGAGCATGGCAAAGGCTTCGCTGTGGTAGCAGCGGAAGTTCGTAAACTGGCTGAACGCAGTCAGATCTCCGCGCAGGAAATTGGCGAATTGGCCATCAGCAGCGTACAAATGGCTGAGAAAGCGGGCCATCTTCTTGGAGAGATTGTCCCATCGATTACGACAACCTCGGATCTGGTGCAAGAGATCGCCGCAGCATCGAAGGAGCAATCTACTGGCGTTGGTCAAATTAATACCGCCATGGCACAACTGTCCCAGCTCACGCAGACCAACGCAAGTTCTTCTGAGGAGCTTGCTGCCACTGCCGAAGAACTGGGCGCACAAGTTGTCCAGCTTCAAGAATTGATGGCTTTCTTTCAGTTGGCCGAATCCTCACAAGGGGGCACTCGCCGAGAGACGAGCCGTGTTGTTCGGACAAAAATACCTGTCCAGTCACGTACAGCAACGCCGCAAGCCACGACAGCCACCAAAGGGGTAGGTGCAAGAACGACCCATCCAGTGGATGACTTCGAGTCCTTCTAAAAAGCTGGAATAGAATGCTTTTTGAGTATTCAATCCCTCTCCGAAGAGTCAGAGAGGGGCTGGGGGAGAGGTTGATCTCTTGACTCTGACT
>CAIJYR010000225.1 GCA_903824965.1 uncultured Thiotrichales bacterium | reverse complement strand
TTCATGCAGTTACCAGTGCTGGTTTTGAATTAAAAGCATTTCTGTTTGTCCTGGCTCACAGCTTTCAATTCGCAGCCTGAAATATCATATTTCTTATGCGGTCTTCGTCGCCTGATAGGTGGCAACTTGGGTTATTTATGAACCTGGGTTGGGAAGGTTTCGGCGGCGCAGGAATCTGTTTTCTATCCCTCGTGTACGCTGGCATCGGCATTTGGGCCACCGAGTTCTTTCTAAAACGCTTGCGTTTGACCATTCCAGCAGGGATTTCCGCAACTTTTGTGGTCGTGCTCACACCCCTGGCGGTCTATGGCGCACAGGTTGCGCTTGGGGGGTGGGCAGAGGGTCTTGTGTACCGCGAATACCATACACACGTCGACTGGCGCTGGATGATGATGGAGCTTTGCACGCTGGCCAGCGGTGCAGTCCTATTATGGCGTTATGCGCTGCCTTTCTTGGTGATGCCGATTGCTGTCACACTTTGGTACATGAGCATGGATCTTACCCCGTTTCTGTTTGGCCAAGAACAGCTCACCTGGGAACTCCGACAACTGGTATCACTCTGGTTTGGTCTCTGCATCCTCTTGTTGGCCGTTTGGGTCGATCTTCGCACACGTCGTGAGCAAGATTATGCATATTGGTTATACTTGTTTGGTACCCTTGCGTTTTGGAGTGGTCTTTCCATGATACATTCAGAGCATGAGTGGCATAGGCTCGTCTATTTATGCATCAACCTCGTCATGATCCTCGTGGGCACCCTGCTCTCTCGTAGGGTGTTCGCTGTTTTTGGTGGCATAGGCGTGGCAGGATATCTGAGCTACATTGCCTATGAAGTCTTTGAAGACAGTGTGTTCTTTCCGTTCTGCTTGACTGCCGTTGGTTTTGGCATCGTCTATCTTGGCATTCTTTGGCAGCGTAACGAAGGCATCGTCGCCCTTCGCTTACGTGCTTTCTTACCGTTGCAGGTGCAAGAACTGGTAGACAGACGGCGTTGACCCACTTCCCTCCTCACTGTACCCTTGCACATCACGTATCGGCTATTCACGATGAAACTTGCGCATAAAATTATCCTGCTGCCCTGTCTCTCCGCACTCCTTTTTTGCATCGGTCTCATCGGAGAGAATGGACAGGGTGTCAGCGGGTGGTGGGTTGGCGTAAACGTGATCACCGTCACCCTGATTACCGGGTTCGCTTGGTACATTGCACGTGGCATTTCTACACCCATTGCGCACATTACCAGTATTGTCAAACAGATTGCCACAGGCGACATTTCTTCTGCGGCGGCTGATGCAGTCACCTTGTGCGGACAAACGGACACGCCGTCCTCCGATGAAATCGCGCAACTCGCTGTTGCGGTCAGAACGATGACAACCAATCTGAACACCTTGGTCAGTCAGGTACAGCATTCCGGTTTGCAAGTGACCTCTTCGTCCAAAGCATTGTCAAACTTGGGTCGACAACAGGAACAAACGCTGAATCACCAAACAAAATCGATACAGCATGTTCAAGATTCCATGGCCGATATTTCTAGTATTGCAGTCCAATTGGTACACACTACCCGTCAAGTAACCACCATCCTAGAGGACACCACCAACCTTGCTAGTAGTGGACAATCCGATTTGCAACGACTGGCTGAGGTCATGCAACATATCAAAGATTCATCTCAGGTCATTTCAAGCAAGTTGGCATCGATTCATCAGAAGGCAAGCAAGATCAGCAAGGTAACAACCACTGTCTCCAATGTTGCACAACAAACCAATCTATTGTCCATCAATGCCGCGATTGAAGCAGAGAAAGCGGGAGAGGTTGGGCGTGGTTTCTCCGTCGTTGCTCAAGAGGTTCGTCGATTGTCCAAACAGACATCGCTTGCAACCGTAGAAATCAAACAAACGATCAACGAAATGCATACCGCAGTCTCGGAGGGTATGCTAGAAATGGATAACTTTGTGATGGAGGTTCGGGAGAACGTAGATCATGTCTCAAAAATAAGCACACAATTAAATACTATTATTCAACAAGTGCAGGGCATGTTGCCGCAGTTCGACAAAGTCAATACAGCAATGGAGCATCAGTCTCACACCACCACCCAGATCAACAAGGCGATGGGACAGTTAGGGAACGAAATGCAGGATACGATGACGTCCTTGCGGAACTCTCATGGAATGATTGAGCAACTGAACAATGCTGCCACCACGTTAGAAGACAGTGTATCGCGTTTCGAGATTAGTTTTACCATTTTCAAAGAGGTTGATATTTTTAAGCCATTTTCTGAAGAGGCGATTGATTCTTTGAGTGAGTGTATTCAGAGTCGCCATTTTTCTGCTGGTGATACCATTATCAGGCAAGGCGAGAGGGGATCTTCTCTGTTCTTGCTGGCCCGAGGCACCGTAGATGTGATGGTTCGCTTACCAGAAGGCAACACCGTGAAAGTTGCCCAGGTTTCCTCTGGGGATGTGGTGGGAGAAATGGCGCTTCTGATGGGGGAACCGCGCTCAGCAACACTGATTTGCGCAACGGATACGCACGTTTTTGAGATCACAAAGGACGACATTGCTCCTTTCATTGCGCGACAACCTGGACTCATGGAATCACTCAGCCAGGTATTGACCAAGAGGAAAATAGAACTGGCAGCGAAACGCAACCGACAACAGGCACAACAGATCGATCACAATGCGCTGTATCAGCAAACCTTGCAACGTGTACAAAGTTTCTTTACGGAGTCCTAGAGGAAATGCTTTTTACTCGCGTCCCTGTGCACACAACAGTTTAATCTGAAATAAAGTGTTGCGCTCTTCTTCCTCTAAGGAGTTCTGGATAAAACGAATGGTGGTCTGGTAGCGTGGGATAACATTGTATTTCAGTGCGTTGACTCGTTTCTGGGTTTTTCGCTGTTCTGCCAACATTCGTCGTAACGCAGTTTCAGCCTCTCCGAGGTTTGCTAGAATCGTTGCCAATCGCACCAGTTGCAGACGGGTTTCGTCAAAACTTGCGTCGGTTCCCATCAATCCCATGGGTTGCAAAGGAAGGGTTTCTGTTACGACCGAGGGATATTCTACGCCAATGCTGGATCGCGGCAGAATGTTGACCCGAAGTGCAGGCCCAACACCCAAAACCGCTTGGTACAGTTGTTTGCTTCCCATCCGCATCTGGGTAATGCCCAAACAACGATAAGCCTCCACAAGCGACGTACGTGCCTCCTTGCGTAAGGTTCGGTAGTGTTTTAATTGCACCGAAACCAAGCGGGTCAGCAATTCGCGCTTGCGTTCGAGCAAAGCGTACCCCTGCTGTAAAAAATTGACCTGGCGGCGCAAAACCAGCAAGGTACTTTTGGTGGGAGGAATCTTTAGTCGTTGGGTCATGAGAGAGCGTGTGCTTCCTGTGAGACCTGCGCTTCATCGCCTCGGTGGTATTTCGCAATGTCGGCTTCACGTACTCTGGACAGCAACTCAGGCGGGAGGAGGGACAACAGATCCCAAGCGATGTTTAGAGTCTCTACGATCGAGCGATCCTCATTCTCACCTTGGCTTACGAAATGGGTTTCAAAGCGTTCTGCAAAGGTCAGGTAGCGTCGATCTGTCTCTGAGAGATCGCTGGCTCCGATGATGGAGGCAAGATTCCGAATCTCTTGAGCGCGGGCATACGACGCATACAATTGGCTTGCTACACGGGGATGATCTTCACGGGTAAAGTCTTTTCCGACACCATCTTTCATCAGTCGAGAAAGCGAGGGAGAAATATTCACCGGAGGATACACACCCTGGTTGTGCAATTCACGAGAGAGCACGATCTGCCCTTCTGTGATATACCCAGTGAGGTCGGGGATGGGGTGTGTGATGTCATCTGATGGCATGGACAAAATCGGTACAAACGTAATCGACCCATGCCGGTTCTTGATGCGCCCTGCCCGTTCGTACAATTCCGCCAGATCAGAATACAGATAGCCTGGATAGCCTTTACGAGAGGGAACATCTCCCTTCGCGGTTGCGACTTCACGCAACGCTTCGGCATAATGGGTCATGTCGGTCATGACCACCAGAACGTGCAAATCGAGATCGTAGGCCAAATATTCGGCGGCAGTGAGTGCGGTGCGCGGCAAAATCAGCCGTTCGATGGGTGGATCGTCGGCCAGGTTCATGAACATCACCACATTGCCGAGCACCCCCGATGCCTCGAAATCTTCCTCGAAGAAGCGTGCATCGGCATAGGATACGCCCATCGCGGCGAACACCACCGCAAAACGTGCGTCCTCGGAAAGCAGACGGGCTTGGCGCACAATTTGGGCCGCGAGACGATTATGGGGCAAGCCAGAACCCGAGAAAATGGGCAATTTTTGGCCACGCACCAGCGAGTTTAGGCCATCAATCGTGGAAATGCCGGTCTGGATGAACTCTCGTGGATAGGCACGTGCCGCAGGGTTGACGGGAGATCCGTTGACATTGCGCCGCAGACTCGAAATCAGACGTGGCCGATGGTCGCGGGGCAATCCTGTGCCGTTGAAAATACGCCCCATCAAACCAGGCGATACTGGCAATTCAACCGGCTCATCCAAGAAACGTACCCAGGTACGTTCTAGGTCGAGGTCATCGACGCCTTCTAGCACTTGGATGAGTACCAGTTCCTCTGAGGTGCGGATCACTTGACCGTTGCGTAATCGACCGCGATAGTCGCGAACGACGACACGATCGGCAAAGGCCACCCCAGGAACGCCGCGCATGAACAACAAACCGCCCCGAGCGGCAGAAGCTAAACGGTATTCTTTTTCCCGCATGATGGCCTCTTAGAAAGAATACAAAAGAATGATTGCTGTCTTTTGACTTTCAGCTTGCCCCTCTCCTGGCAGGAGAGGGGTTGGGGAGAGGGGCAGTCTGCTGGGCTTGACTTGCTTTTGATTGGTCTTGCTTGATTTTTTAATTACTCTCAGTTAATTTCGATCGCTTTTATCTCTTTTCTAAAAGAATAGCAATAGGCAATCTCAATAAATATCAATAAATATTAAATATAAATCAAGATCAATAAATACAAATCAAGAGCAGTTAATAGATCAATTAATAGTTCAGTCAAAGATCAGTCAAAGATCAGTCAAACCCAGCCCCCTACCCCTCCCCAACCCCTCCCCTTTCAGGGAAGGGGCTATGTCTAAAGTCAAAGTATACTCTTCTACACTACCTTTTCTACCGCTCTGGCGACCGTGAAAAACGGGTGCAGGACGTTGCTCAATACCACCAAAACCACCATGCCAATGTATCCAAACAGGTGGTTGAACGAAAACAGCACAGCCACTACCATCAACCCAACGAGAAACAAAAACCAGTGCCATAGCATCCTGAACAAAGAAATCGCAAGCGCAGCAACCACAACGACCGCCAACACCTTTGGTTGGTACAACCATAATACAGTTGCACCCCCAAGGATGAAGAGGAGAAAAATCTGTTTCAAATGCCACTGGTATTTCTCTGGAAGAAAGAACATAGACAGGCTCCGTATGACGAATTTTACGCCGATTGCTTTTCTGGTTCGCTGTATTCAATACGTAAGCGTTGGCAATCTGCCTGAATATCCTGTGAAAAATTGCGCAAGCCGTCTAGCTGGTTGCTGGCATACATCCCCTTGATACGGCGAGCACGTCCTAGAATAGTCAGTCGCATCAACTGCTGAATCGGCACCCCAAGGGTAATCAATTCTTGGCCCTCCCGATAAATCTGAAGCACCAAATCCAACAGGATAAACTGTTTTTCAGGGGAAGCATACGAATCCACTTCATCCAGTGCGCTCTGTTGTAAAACCCCCTCCTTCAAGAGACTTGCACCCTCCAATACCCAACGTTGTGCGGGCGAAAGCGCCTCAGGGCCGACCAAGTTGACGATACGCCCCAATTCATCGGCTTGCAGCAATAACCCCAGTGCTTTGGATCGTGCTCCAGCCCATTGGTCGCTCACATGCTCCTTCCACCAGTTGGCAGCGGTCGCGACATAGCTAGAGAAACTTTCTGTCCATGCGACCGATGGGTAATGGCGTGCATCCGCCAATTCCTTCGACAACGCCCAAAACGTTCCTACGATCTCTTTGGTGTGGGAAGTGACCGGCTCTGAGAAATCTCCCCCAGGCGGCGACACAGCCCCAATCAGTGTCACCGAACCACGCGCCCCACCGAGCGTGACCACCAGCCCCGCACGCTCGTAGAAAGCCGCAAGGCGTGAGGCAAGATAGGCAGGATATCCCTCCTCAACGGGCATTTGGCCAAGACGCCCCGCCACTTCACGCAACGCCTCCGCCCAACGAGAGGTCGAATCGGCCACCATCACGACATCATAGCCCTGATCGCGGTAATACTCTGCAAGTGTCACACCCACGTAAATAGAAGCTTCGCGGGCTACCACGGGCATGTTCGACGTATTCGCCACCAACAGGGTGCGCTCCATCAAAGAACGCCCAGTACGCGGATCTTGTAGCTCTGGAAAGGTCTCTAGGATGTCTACCAACTCATTGCCACGCTCACCACAGCCGACGTAAATCACAATGTCCGCGTTCGACCAGCGTGCAATCTGCTGTTGAACCACCGTTTTGCCAGCCCCAAAGGGGCCAGGTACCGCCCCTTTGCCACCCTTTAGCAACGGAAAAAAAGTGTCCAAAATCCGCTGGCCGGTAATCAACGGTGCAACAGCGTGATCCCGTTTTGCGTAAGGACGCGGCCTACGCACCGACCAACGGTGGTACAGAAAGAGCGGATATTCTTCCCCGTTTTTCGTGGCAACGCGAGCAATGACCTGATCGAGCGTGTATTCCCCAGCCGGTACGATCTCCAACAACGTACCCGATACCTCAGGGGGTACGAGGATCCGATGGGTGATGGTGCGGGTCTCTGGAACCCTACCGAGTATCATGCCACCGCTGACGGCACTGCCTGGCGCAAGGTCAGGCAGGGGCGTAAATGCCCAAGACCGTGCTCGATCCAGGGCAGGAACGTCCAACCCACGGGCAATGTGATCACCAGAGATCGCTTGGATGCGGGTCAACGGGCGTTGCACACCGTCGTAGATCTGGCCCAGCAATCCGGGGCCGAGTTCTACCGAGAGGGGATGTCCCAGCGCAACGACAGACTCACCAGGACGAACCCCCTCGGTGGATTCATACACTTGCACCATGGCAAGATCCGCATCACGGCTGATGACCTCACCCACCAGCTCTAGCGTGCCGATTTTGACCTGCTCCCCATTCAGCACACCCGGCAAACGTACGCGCACAAGTGGCCCATTGATCTCAATAATCTCACCCATTGCATGAAGCTCCCAAGTGGGCGGGGAACAAACGTTCCTGAATGATGCGCTCCATTGCTTCTTCTAGCCGTGCCAACCGACCCTCAAAGGTATTGTCCACACGGACACGATCATCCGCCGTGCGGAGCAGCAATCCGCCCGTACAAGTGCGTGGTACCTCGTGCAGCGTAATGCGTTGGTTTGGTGCCGCTGATCGGGCAAAGTCTTTCCAAATCTCCTGTAGTGGTGGCAAATCCGTTGCGTTGACTTCACAGACCAGATCATCTTGCCCAATAGAACGGGCTGCACTCGCTAAAAAGCGTTCCAACAAAACAAAATAGCCCTCGTCTTGGATCCCCTTGTCTTGGGTCACTTGAACCAACCGTTCCGAAAGGGCGTCTAGAGTGTCGCGGAGGATTTGCCAGCGCAGCCGATCCAGTTCCTCTTGAAAGGCAAGCTCTGCCTGTTGCACCAAGCGTCGATAGGTACGATCCGCGACGGCTTTGGCGGCCAACATAGCACGTTCCTCGCGCAAACGGAGGTGCTCATTTTTCTCCGCCAGGATGCGATCACGAGAGCGCCGGGCACGCTCCACGTATTCGGCCGCCAAAGCCTCGGCACGCGCCAACAAAGCCCGTTCTAATGCAGCAACGTCGCCAGGCGTATTCATTGCACTTCCTCCAAGGCGTTTGCACCCAGAATCGAAAGTACCATGGCTTCTACTTGGGGATGATAATCCGCCGGTTCCTCTAGGCGAGGGATTTCTACCATCACGATGTGCGCACTTTCCATGCGTGCCCTGTTTACCATCGGCCCTGGGTCACGTACCAGAGTATCTTCGAGCAGCAGCAGCGCCTTTTGCCGTTGCTTGAGAAACGTACCGAGCACTTCTTCCAGTTCTTCGGGCGTCGTGTCTGGCAGTGTCTCAAAACCGATGAGCGCAAATCCTTCCGTGAGTGCCCGACTCCCCATCGCAACCATACGAGTTACCGACCCTCCATCGGTTCGGGGACGGAGGAGATTTTCTAGGGCCAGGCGTTTCATCCGATTTTGCCAAGCAGCAAGATGGTCACAACGAGGCCATAAATGGCAACACCTTCCGCAAGCCCTAGAAAGATCAGGCTCCGGCCAAAAGCTTCTGGTTTTTCAGCAATAACCGCAAGTGCTGCAGCACCCACCGGCCCAATCGCAATCCCCGCCCCAATGGTCGCCATAGCCGTAGGAAGCCCACACCCAAGCAGCGCAAGACCCATCCCAATCGAAATATCATGGGGGGCTACGGAAACGGGTTCGGCCATCACGTTTTGTACGCCCAACAGCAAAAGACCGATCTCAGCCCCCACGAAACTCAGCAGATTGAACCCAACGCTTCCGCGCAACCAACGCGGGGTCTGTACACACGCATCGGCGGGATGGAGTTCCAACCAGATCCCCAGCGCCATGATTCCAAGGAGACTTACGCCCATCAATGCAACTAACCAGTACATTTCGTATACTCCTGAATATTGATCAATGTTCGATGCGTGATGGGCTTAGAACCTTGCAACTGTTCAGATTCCAAAATACCAGCACGAATGTTTTCTAACCTTTGATAAACCCCTTTCCCTCAATGGGAAGGGGGAGACAGGGTGGTTTGATCTTGATCTTGATCTTTCATTTTGATCTCGATCAAAGACAAGTCAAACCCAGAAGGCTACCTCTTCCTGCCCCACTCTTCTGAAAGGCAGAGGGGCAATGCTAAAACCTACGAGTGTCGCAACTGTAGCGGTTTAAACGCCCGTCCATCCCCACGAAAGAACCGCGAAAAACCCTCATAGTATTCGAGGCGCAACACCTGAATAGCAACGATTCCGCCTTCTAATACGAGAATAAAAACATTCCCGAGCACCACCGTGATCCAATGACCCGCCGTTCCTAACATCCCCGCAATGGTGAAAATCGCAATCGCAAGGGCAACATGGTTCAAGCTAAAAGCAGCTACACGCAAGAAAGAGAGCGTATTGGATAGATAATTGACAATTGTCTCGAATCCTTCGATAAAGACAACCAAAATCTTTTCTTGGAGAGGTAAGCGCGTTTCGTACCATTGATAGGCAAGGACCACAAGGAGTGGAGCAAAGATGCCGATTTCGGCACCTTGGGTCAATATACCCTGGGTTACCCAGGAATACCCACCCCACAGCAACCCAACATAGGTAAGGATACCTGCAAGTCCCTTTCTGTCAAAAAGGGCTTCGAGAATGTGCCCCTCCACAAGGCGATTGCGAATGGTAATCACAGTAGACAACACGATAAACCCAATGCCCCAATACAGAGCCAAGATCAACATACGGTTAGGACTGCTGAGAGGGGACATCCAGAGCGCGGGCAGAAGGGTTTCGTACCCGAACACAGAACCGTAGAGTACACCAAAGACCATAGAAGACGTGCCAATGGCCCCAAGAAAGACAGCGGTGCTTCCGAGACGTTGGCGGAAATACACACCGACACCCGCAATAATCGCCCCCTGGCCGAGGTCGCCAAACATCGCACCAAACATCAAAATGTAAGTGACAGCGAACAACCCAGTCGGATCAAACTCGCCATACCGAGGGATTCCGTAATTCTGCACCAACGACAGAAAAGGGGATAACCAGCGAGGATGCTGCAAAAGCGTCGGAACAGACAAACGCTCGTCTGCCGTTGGTACACGGCTTTCCAGCACAAAGGGATTTGTGATTCTCCCCTTCAGGTGTTCGTGAAGTCTCGGAACGTCATGCCGAGGTACCCAGCCCTGAAGCATGGCAAGCGCACCACTCGCACGCAAAACCCCCGCGACCTCTGCATAGGGTGCCGCAAGACGCAATACCTGAATGGCTTCTACCATGGTAGGGCTGGCTGCGCGGTTACGGTTTTCCTGCGTCTCGTGCAGTGCGGTACGTGCCTGGTTCACAGCAACCTGACGATTTTCTAGATCACGTTTGAGCTGTTCTGGATGTCCCGTAAACTCCGTCGGCATGGATAATGCGCGCCAACCCGCCGCATCAAGCAGTGCGCCGATTTCTTGGTCGGTGTGGGTTTCTCGAAGGCCCGTGACCACCAGATGAGCATGATCCCCAACCGTGCGAAAAACGCTCACAAAAAAACGAGCAAGCTGCAAAGCATCACGCAGCCGTTTGAAATTCTGGAGTGGCACCGTGCCAACGCGCACATCCAGAAAACGGGTGTTGCCTTGGAGTAGGCTTAAGTCGATGTCGAGGCCAGCAAAATTTTCGAGGGTTTGCGAAAGCTCCAAAACCCTCTTGTTTTCCTCGTCCAAGGTGCGTGCTTGCTCTTCGGCTTGCGAACAGTCCCGCCACCACTCGCCGAGTGTTTCGTTCAGGCGGGAGAGTTCCTCACTGCCAACGGTACGGGATGCTAGGGAAGGCACCGTCGATGGTTCTAGCGTCGCGTAGCGTTGGATTTTCTCCAAGCGTGCGTGGGCTGCCTGGTAGACCTGCTGATGATCATGCCCAGGGAAGTCGGGCAGGTCTTGTGTAGGGCTTTCTTCCGGGTGCAGGACGCCCACCTCAGCAAGCGCCAAGGCAACAGCCTGTGCATCCCCGTGGAGGCAGTACACCGTGACCCGCCGCATGAGGATCGATTTAAACATGGTGCACACTCCTCGGGCAGGAGACGGTATCTGTGATCAACGTTTTAGACAACCGAAGCTGTTTGCCTCGAAGGAGAATGTGGATCCGTTGCAGTTGGTAGGTACGCAGCACCAAATAGGCAAAGGCTCGTGCCACACTGAAAACAGCGCGGTTCAAAACGGTCTCTGCGCGACGCACCAACTCACACACCATACGATCTTCTACCTCGGTCAACGTCACAGCCCCTTCTACGATCGAGTACAGGGGCGCAGGAAGTGCACGGATCACTTCCTCCATAGACCCCATCCCTACGAGGGCACGCAACGGATCGCCCGTCAGGTGTCCACCTGCGGGTACCAGCAGGTAGTACGTGTGGGCGGGTGCGAGCTGGTACACAAAGCGATAGCGCAGCAACCAAAGGAGGTTGATGCGGTCGAGGATGGCCCCCAACAAGGGTCGTAGGTATTGTTGATCCGAGGCAGACAGGGCGCGGGCGCGACTGCTCAAACCCGCATAATAATGCCTATCGATGGCGGCATCGACGGCCAACCATTCGTTCCGCGCCTCAAACGCGGCACGTGCCTGACGTGCAACCTCGCCGTAGGGGGTCGTCTCCAAGCGGCGCAACATTTCCAACACATCTTCACTTTGGAGCAATTCGGCAACGGGAAGAACCGAAAAAGGCCCAAGATCGATCAATTCCTCTCGGATTTCAGCAGAGGTTCGCCCGATTAGACGACCGCGAATCATCGCTTTGAGGTTGCTGAGTTCGTGGCGTCGCACCCAATGGATCAGTAGATCACGCGCTCCTCCACTGGTCGGACGCACCAGGATCTGGACATCCGCAAGCAATCGGTTGAACAGTGTTTGCTCTAGGGTGATTCCAGGGGCGACGTTCAAACCAATGCGTGCCAAAATGGTCGGCTCGTCCAGGGTGTCTTCCAGCAGGGTGTGAAAGTCTCCCTCTTGGGACAACCCACTTGCCAGTGCCGACACGCGTGCGTGTAGGTAGGCATACTGGGCGGCGGCTGACATGGGACTATGCCTGACCCGGATCGAGCAGCATCGTCATCGCTGCCAACATGGCCTCTTCCCTACGTGTCTTGGAGGACTGATGGATCAGCGCCAGGTGATCTGCATGGCGGCGCTGCATTTCTGCTATGGACTGGTTGGCACGTTCTTGGGCTTTGGCGGTGAGAGACGTTTGGATATCGGGTATCCGAGCGGTCAGCCGATCACTCGCGGCACTTGCATCTGCAAGGGCCCCTTGGAGGATCCGATCGCGCTCCAGGCTTGCGAGGTCTACCAACTGTTGCGCCTTACGTTCTGCATCCAACAGACGCTGCAAAGTGGCTTCCATGGAAAATCCCCTTTATAGTCAAATACAAACCACACAAAGAGATTCAACCGCCCCCATTATGCCACATGGTTATGCCCTTTGGGAAGAGATTTTTGGTGTGTTCTCTTGCCACTACATCTCTCCATGGCTCAAGCAGCCAGGGGATTCTCGCGGTCTCTCGTTGAACCTAGAAAACGCAGTTAAGGCGCTCAAACAAGCTGGAAGCCTTGCTGCATAAGGATTTCAGCAATTTCAGGTTGTTTGCAGAGCAGTTGGGGGGCGTGCCACGCAATCATAGGAAAAATCAAATCTCGGCATCCAACTGCGCTTTTTAGGTTGAATTCTGTGTATCCGAGAAAAGTGTGCGCTATTCGGGCATTCGTTCGACATAAAGGAACGTTTTATCGTCATCGCTGACCTTACGAGCATTTTCACATCCCAGCGTGCCGGACAATGCGCGTCCACTCTGTTCTGGATCAGTTTCACGCAAGTACCGAAAAACCGGCGCAGTAAATCGATCATCCACTCCAACGCTGTATGGTAGCATCGCAAAGGAGGTGACGCCATCGCTCATTAAGATCAACGCCTCTGCACTTCCAAAGGCCGTGATTCGCAAGTGGTTCTGCCAGTCGCCATCTGTGAAAAAATACGTCTCGTTGATGTAGGTTCCATTTTCTGGTTTTGTCACAGTCTGTGCTTGATCAGCGCCAAATGCTACGCCAGCACCATCGCCAATGTGAAAGAACCACCCCATTTCCCGATGGGCGATCAATCCCACCAGGGTTGCCGCATACTCCTTTAATTCGCCGAATTTCATCACTGATCGACGGGCACGATCAATACACAGCACGATTCGTTCTTTCACGAACGCTTCTGTGAGTTCACCCTGTATCTCCAAAAGACCCTCAACGACTAGTTGACTACACAACCGTGCGCCTTCCCCTCCCAATACGGCGCTTCCAGCGCCATCACAGACTACCGCCACCAACAAACCCTGATCCACGCCTACGGCATAGGCGTCTTGGCCAGGCTCCCCTTTGCGTTCGTGCATTGCACCTGTGACAGTGGCAGCGATGATTTTCCATCCCTGCTCCGTCCTTCCAATGTGCGGTTCGTGTTGGGAGAGTAGTATCATGTTTCGATGGTAATCATACGGGCCGGAGGTGCGGCAATTTGTATTGTGCCCCCCATTTCTCCTTGGCTCGTTCTCGATAAACTGGCACTCAACCATTGGAACAATTCTATAAAATGCATACCGTCCAGACTAAAGACGTCGCGCTTTCCTTCTTTGTTCGGTGCCTTGAACGCGGCCAATTTCGCCATGTCCGATCCTACGACCCCAAGAGGCCACACCAATACCTGTTTATTCGTCTCCGCTTGGTTACAACGCCTGGCGCTTTGTTCCCATTGACTGTCCGTGGGGGCACCATCACTGACAAGAAACATCCACGGACGTGTGTAGGGGATGCCATTTTTCTTGTACAGCTCCTTTCTTTCCTCGATCATGTGCAATCCCATGTCCACTGCGAGTCCCATCGGGGTGACACCCTCTGCGGTCAGTACCGGCGCTTCAAATTCAACGGCGTCCGTCCAGTCTGTGAGCAACGTGGGTTCACTGCCCCCAAACCGAATCACCGCAATTTGAACACGATTACGTGCAACCACGTCTCGTTTTAGTTCTTCCTCTAGCCGTTTCATCCCTTCATTCAGTCGGTTCATGTTTCCATGATTCGCCATGGAACCAGAACCGTCTAATACCAAAAGACAGGGTGTGCGTTGTTGCGTATTATCAACAAACTCAGCACCTGGAATACAATCCGCCTGTGTCATGAGAAGATTCCTTAAGCGTCAAGTGCCTTTGGGAGTCGCTTATTTCTTGGCTGTCTGGGGAGAGGGACAGGCTTTTTTCAAGTCGTTCCAATAGATATTCTGTTGATTGGCATATGGATCGCTCTGCGCGGATGCGGGCACATCGCCTACATGACGAAGGCTTGCGGCACCAACCGTGGTATCCAGTATTGCATCACCCGCAGCAATGGTGGCATCCATCAGGCTTAGCAAATACCATTCTGTCGCCAACAATGCCCCCATGAGTCCACCGCTCAACAAATTGGTGGAACCGACCAGGGGTAGTACAACATAAGGCCCAGGCGGAACGCCGGCGTTACAGAAGGCATCACTGATTTCTATTTGGTGCCGTTTTAGACCAAGGGAAGTGGCGACATCAAAAATACCTGCAATGCCGACTGTGCTATTCACCACAAGCCTCGCGACCGATACAGCAGAGTCTTTGAAATTGCCATCAATCAAATTGGTAAAGAAAAACTCTGGCTCAGTTAGGTTCTCGTAAAAATTAGAACCGGCGGTTCTTAACCAGTTGGGTGTCACTTTGTCCAGTCCGGCGGCGCTGGGATCCACCACATGATAGGCAAAGAAAGTATTAAACCCGAACATCGCTCGATTGAATGATTCAAAGAGATCAGAGGGATGTGTCTCTTTGGTGGTCTGCACATTGCTAGTTGGTTGTAGCGTATTCTGCACTACAGCAGTCGGTTTGGTGGGTGTATTCTGGAGGCTAGGATCTGTTTGAGCAGCAACAGACGTTGCGCACAACAAAAAAGAAACAGTAGCCAATATTTTCTTCACGTTCTTCAGCATCGGAACTCCTAGTGGATCTTTGATTTTAGATATAGCCCCTCTCCGTGAGGGGAGGGGCTTGGGGAGGGGGGAGGCTGTTTTTGACTGGTTTTTGACTGATCTTTAAATAGTGCTGAGCAGGTACATCAAATCAATCCAATCAATCCAATCAATCCAATCAGTCAAAACAAACGAAATCAAATCGATCAAAAACAAGTCAAACCCAGAAGATTACCTCACCCCAACCCCTCTCCTTTCAGGAGATGGGCGATCTGAAAGTCAGAAAGCTTCGGACAGGAAATTATCCGAAATACAGCACATGATTGCATGAGAGAACTTGCTCTACTCTAATCGGAACCAATTCCTCAAGAATGGCATTAGAACTTGTAACTTATCTTCGCTTCTTTCATAATCGCATTAGCGGTATGACGTGATTTGCATATATTATTCACAGCCACCTGTCGCCCATCATTATGCTTCCATACCTCATGCGAGCCTTTACCCATGCGAGACAAATAGAATCCATTGCTGGTCAATATTTCTTTTATTGACTTTGCGAAACCATTCACGCAACCTCCTTCTTGAAATTGTTTTACACAAAGTTACTCTAAATGAATGACATAAAGGGATGAATAGTAATCTAAAGGTTAGCTGATTAAATATTTATGCTGATTACGATGCTATGAGTGGATGGAGTAAATGGTAATCAGTCAACAGGCCAACGTCTGATTTATGCCCGATCAATGTCGGAAGAAGATCATTTGTTTCTGCAATCAGTTGTTCAAAGGTTTCTGATTCAACAACAAGCCCCTTCACATCTGGACTGGTTGCAATATAAACGGCACACGCAGCGTCAAGCATAACACGGATGCGTATCCCGATGGGCACACCAAGCCTCTCCGCCACACCAGAGAATACCCAACCCCTTGGATAGAAAAACGATGTCGTGGCCATCTCGTCACCTCTGTTATATCACCGTTCGGGAAGATATACCGTTGGATCTACAGATTTACTGTTGCGCCGAATCTCAAAATGCAACAGCGCACGGTGGCGTTGATCAACCCCCATTTCCGCAATCTGCTGACCTTGCGTCACATGATCGCCCTCTTTGACAAGCATCCGTTTGTTGTGGGCGTAGGCACTGAGGTAGGTGCTGTTGTGCCGAAGAATGATCATAGGCCCATACCCAATGATCCCCGCACCCGTATAGACGACCGTACCATCCGCAGCTGCATACACAGGATCAGCCTCTCGGCCACCAATGTCCAGCCCTTTCGTGGACTGGGAAAAACCCCGCACAACATGCCCACTGGTAGGCCACTGCCACTGCAGCTTTCTGACGGTCTTGGTACCTTCTGCTGCTGGAGGAACTGTTTCACTGGTAGACGGCAGCACGGCTTCGCTGGAGTCTACCTTGTTGCGAATCTCAGGTTTCGGCGTGGGTGGCGCACCCTGGTTGGTAGGGGGATTGGCCGCAGTCGCTGGAGGTGTCAAACGGAGACGCTGACCCGACTGAATCGCATACGGAGGAGGAATATTGTTCCAGCGGGCGATATCTCGGTAGCTTTCTCCATGTTGGAGTGCTATCACAGACAGTGTATCCCCAGGATGTACCACATATACCAAGCCGCTATTCTCTTCGGAAGAGGTCTCCGTGGTTACAGGAGTCGTGCTGGCACACGAAGACAACACCAGTGGTAGAAAAATGGCCCATGTTTCACGACGCATTTTTTTTGCCCGTGGACGTTCGCCCATTTACAACTCCTTGATTTACAACCCCTTGAGCCAGCCCGATACCCGATCGACGGCCGTATGGCGTGTCAAGTCAATATGCAGCGGTGTTACGGAAACACAGTGCTGCCGAATGGCGTAGAAATCGGTACCGGGACCCGCATCTTGTTCGGGGCCTGCCGCGCCTATCCAATACAGGGCGCGACCACGCGGGTCAGTCGAACGAATCATGGGTTCTGCCTTATGGCGGCCCCCCAGTCGCGTCGCTTGAAAACCGACCACGCGAGCCCACGGCAGATCAGGAACATTCACATTGAGAATGGTGTCTGCTGGCAGCGGATCCGCTTGGAGTCGCGTAACCAACATGCGTGCAACGATCGCGGCGGTTTCATAGTGTTCGCCCTCCAGGTGGGCAAGCGAAACCGCAATCGATGGCAAACCCAAAAAACGACCCTCTATCGCCGCAGCAACAGTGCCTGAATAGATCACATCATCGCCCAGGTTGGCACCCGCATTGATCCCGGACACAACCATGTCCGGTTCGTCCTCCAAGAGACCCGTCACAGCCAGGTGAACACAGTCCGTCGGCGTTCCCTCAACGCGGTAGAAACCCTTTTCGCTCTGTACGACCCGAACAGGTGCATCCAATGTGAGTGAACTGCTCGCACCGCTCCGATCTCGTTCGGGTGCAACCACGACCACCGTGCCGATTTCGCCCATGGCTTTGGCCAAACAGCGCAGACCCGGAGCCTGGTACCCATCATCATTGCTGAGGAGAATCCTCATCAGTGTCTCCGCCAAATCAGAACCGTTCTGGATGCACGACCGTATTGGTGTGGGCCTTGAGATCTTTGACGAGGGTTGTAAATGCCTGTTCCCCATCGGCTTTGATCAACTGGCGTCGTGCATCCTCCCGTGTGGTGGCGGAAGCAGCAGCCGGATCGCCCTCTTTGATGCCCAATACTTCCATGATCGCAAAATCTCCGTTTGGTAACACCAGACCCTCATACACGGGCTTTTGGTCGGTCGGCTGCGACAACTGAAAAGCAGCGGACAGCACTTCGTGCGCTGGTTCAGAGGCCTTTCGATTCACAAAGCCCACGCGCTTCCAATGAAAGGTGGCCTTTTCTGAGAGCAAGACAGGATCTGTGCCAGCACGGAGATCCTTCACAAAACCCTCACCCTCCGCCTTTGCCATCTGTTGAGCCTTTTCTTGACGCAGGGTTGCCGTGATCGTTCCACGCACTTCCTCTAGGGACTGTCGGCGAATTGGTTGGTGATTTGTCACACGCAAAACCACCAAGCGGTTGCCCGTCAGTTCGATGGGTTCGCTGTTATTGCCTCGGGCCAGCACATCTTCGCTAAAGGCGGATGCAGTGACTTTGGATTCTGCTGCAATGCCCTCGCCCCCTGTACGAGCAAAAGGCCCCGCATGTTGTATCGTGAGGCCTAGTTGGGTGGCCGTTGGATCGAGGCTGTCCGGGTGCTCATAAGCAAGGTTGGCCAGCGGATCGGAACGGTCAAAAAACAGCTTTTCAGCCCGGGTGCGGCGCAGTTCTTGCGTCACCTGCGCACGTGCTTCCTCAAACGATTGATCGTGCGTCGGTTCAATCCCCGTAAGCTTGATGAGGTGTATCCCAAACGAACTGTGGACGGGTTCACTGATCTCCCCTTCCTTCATGGAAAAGACCGCATCCTCAAAGGGTTTTACCATGGCACCACGTCCAAAGAAACCGAGATCCCCGCCTTGAGAGGCAGACCCTGGATCTTGGGAATTGGCGCGGGCAATCTCCTCAAAAGGGGCACCGCCCAGGATCTGACGACGCAAATCCGCAACTTTGGCTTCTGCAGCGGCCACAGTTGCTGCGTCTGCTTTTTCATCGAGGGTGATCAAAAGATGGCTGGCACGTCGCCTTTCTGCTTGGCGGTAATTGGCACGGTTTTCCTGGTAATAAGTTTGGAGATCTGCGTCCGTGACCGCAATGCCGGGGGCCAACGCAGCCGCAGACAGCTCCACATAGGCAATGCTGACCTGTTCGGAGGTTTGGTATGCGTCTCCGTGCTCTCCATAGTAGTGTTGCACCTCTTCGTCGGAGACCACGGCTTTCTCTAGGAAATGTGCCGCAGGAAGCACGATGTAGGCCAGATCACGTGTTTGGCCTTCCAGTCGCAGATAATCATCTAGCCGTTTCGGGGTGATGAAAGCGGTATCGGTCACACCACTGTAGAACTGTTGCAACAACAAGCTCCCGCGCATCTTTTGCTCAAACCCGGCGGGCGTCATCCCCTGATTGCGGAGCACTTGTTCATAGCGGTCTTTTGAAAAATGTCCGTTGACCTGAAACGCACCAAAGGCATCAATCTGGGCTGCAAGGGTAGCATCCCCAATCCGCATGTCCACACTGCGTGCTGTATTTGCGAGGACAATGCGTTCGATCAAATTGTCCACCACTTGTTGTTTAATACGTTCTTCGCTGAAGCCAACCCGTTCTGGTTCACTCCCCAACACGGATCGCAGGTGATCGCGTTGTTCTTGGTAGGCCGCTTGAAACTCTCGAAGCCCCACCTCCGTATCGCCCACAGTGAGCACCGGTACGTTTGGGTTGGGCGTGAAAAAGCTTTCGATGCCCCATACAGCAAAGACAAAAATAATGAGACCGATAATGATCCAAGCAATCCAACCTTGGGCGCGTTCGCGAATGGAAGTGAGCATGGTCGTATAGGGACAACGGGGGGGCTGAACAAAACGGCAGGGGGACGGGATCCACAACAAAAAGGGCGCTCCCTGATTGAGACGCGCCCTTTTCTCAAGGCAACTACAACAACCAAACAATGGCGGAGTGGACGGGACTCGAACCCGCGACCCCCGACGTGACAGGCCGGTATTCTAACCAACTGAACTACCACTCCAAATCGTTATAATCGTTTCGTGATGGGGACAGTATACACGCAAGCAGACCAACACTACAACCAATCTGTACCCCATTCACAATTTACTCTTCACAACCTCTTCACAACCTCTTCACAAAGCATCAATGGGTGCTGAGGGGTTCGAACCCCCGACATTCGCCTTGTAAGGGCGACGCTCTCCCGGCTGAGCTAAGCACCCCGACGAAAGAACTATTTTAACCGTTCTTTAAGCGTTTTACCAGGCTTAAATCCAACCGTTTTGCTGGCTTTGATCTCCAGCATGGCACCTGTCCGTGGATTGCGGCCTGGGCGACTGGCGCGTTCACGCACGGAAAAAGTACCAAATCCGATCAGAGTAACGCCATCACCGCCCTCCAAAGACTCCGCTACCGCCTCCACAAAAGCATCTACCGCACGCCCCGCTGATGCCTTGGAAATATCTGCCTTCTCGGCCACTTTATCGATCAGTTCTGATTTGTTCATCAATAGTCTCCGAGAAACTCCGCCCTGAAGGGCTGGGATATAAAGGAGACGGTTTTGGGCAACCGTCAGTGTCAGGTGCCGGTCTTTCCCGGCTGTCAGCCCTTACGGGCCTAGTGACGCACACCTTGCAGTGTGGCTCCCCTCGCCACTGTTGCAACGCAGCTTTGGTTCTTGCGAACCTCGCGACAGATCGTTTCGTGCGTACCCGTCGCATGTCTGCATCTGCTGCTTTCAGAGCCTGGAGTTGAGGAAGCGCCCCAGGATGAGTCTTGTACTTCGTTGCAACGTAGTCCGATTGCTCGCAACCGGACTAAGGCTGGTCAACCCCAGGCTTGCTTTCACAAGCCCCCGCCTTTAGGCGGCGGGGGTGGTTGACATTTATCCCCTTGAAGGAGCACCGGACTCCCAGCGCATGGCGGAGCACAATTTATCAAGAGCAAACCAAACCCGCCACCCACCTACGTGGGCGATGTAGGTTGCTCGGTAAGTCTTATACCAACTACTGAAAACCTGTGTCAAGGACAGGGCGCTCAAAACCGTCCAAAATCCTTAATGAGGACGAACAGCAGAGGTCTCTGGGGCGGGCACTTTGTCTGCCGCAACCACAATGGCCGCTTCCTCTGGGGGACGCGGCTCAGGAAGTCGTTCTAGGGCCATTTCCAAAACCTCATCAATCCAACGCACAGGCCGGATGTCCAAATTTTGCTTGATGTTGGCTGGGATTTCCATCAAATCCCGAACGTTCTCTTCGGGAATGAGCACAACCTCAATGCCACCTCGGTGCGCCGCAAGCAGCTTCTCTTTGAGACCCCCGATGGGCAACACACGACCCCGCAACGTAATTTCGCCGGTCATCGCTACATTGGCTCGTACCGGAATGCCCGTCAGCGCAGACACAAGCGCGGTGCACATGCCCACCCCAGCACTGGGGCCGTCCTTGTGGGTTGCCCCTTCAGGGACATGCACATGGATATCGTGCTTTTGGTAAAACTCCGCATCGAGGCCAAGACTCTGGGATCGGCTCCGAACGACACTCATCGCAGCTTGTACCGATTCCTGCATCACATCCCCGATCTGGCCCGTGATCGTGAGCTGGCCCTTGCCCGGCACCACCGCAGTCTCGATGGTCAGCAATTCCCCTCCCACTTCTGTCCACGCAAGACCTGTCACTTGTCCCACTTGGTTGTTCTCTTCGGCGCGACCATAACGGAATCGCTTCACCTCCAAGAACTTTTCTAGATTGCGCGGACTGACCAGCGCCTTTTTGTCTTGGTTACGCAGGACATGTTCTTTCACGACTTTGCGACAGATTTTTGAGATTTCACGTTCCAGGTTTCTGACACCCGCCTCACGTGTATAGTACCGCACAATGTCGCGCAACGCGCCTTCGTTGATCGACAATTCTTTGGCACGTATCCCATTGGCTTTCATTTGTTTGGGCAGCAGATAACGGAGAGCAATATTGATTTTCTCGTCTTCCGTATACCCGGGCAACCGGATAACCTCCATGCGATCCAATAGCGGAGGGGGAATGTTCAGGGTATTGGCGGTTGCCACGAACATCACATCGGACAGATCGTAGTCGACCTCTAAATAATGATCGTTGAACGTGTGGTTCTGTTCTGGATCGAGTACCTCTAGTAACGCAGAAGACGGATCGCCCCTAAAGTCCATGGACATTTTGTCCACTTCATCCAGAAGAAACAACGGATTCCGTGTGCCGATTTTGGAGAGCTTCTGGATAATCTTCCCTGGCATCGATCCAATGTAGGTGCGCCGATGCCCACGGATCTCGGCCTCATCACGTACCCCACCCAACGACATCCGTACAAACTGACGGTTGGTCGCACGTGCGATGGACTGACCCAAGGAGGTCTTGCCTACACCCGGCGGCCCCACCAAACACAACACAGGCCCTTTGAGCTTGCGTACACGCTGTTGGACGGCCAAATATTCTAAGATGCGTTCTTTGACCTTTTCCAGGCCATAGTGATCGACCTCTAAGATTTTTTCTGCCTCTGCCAGGTCATGGCTGACTTTGCTGCGTTTTTTCCACGGCACATTGACCAGCCAATCAATGTAGTTGCGCACCACCGTCGCCTCTGCAGACATCGGTGCCATCATCTTGAGCTTGTTCAGTTCTGCAGTCGCCTTGGCCTTGGCTTCTTTGGGCATGCCTGCTTTTTCAATCTTGCGTGCGAGTTCTTCGGCCTCATTCGGCGCGTCTTCCATCTCGCCCAGTTCCTTCTGGATCGCTTTCATTTGTTCGTTCAGGTAATACTCGCGCTGACTTTTTTCCATCTGGCGCTTGACCCGACCTCGAATGCGCTTCTCCACCTGCAGTAGATCGATCTCCGATTCGAGCAAGCCAATGAGGTGCTCCAAACGGGCACGCTCATCGTCAATTTCTAAAATATTCTGCTTTTCCTCAATTTTGAGCGACATGTGCGCCGCCACGGTATCCGCCAAACGGCCCGGATCATCAATACCCGCCAAGGAAGATAAAATCTCAGGCGGTACACGCTTATTGAGCTTTACATACTGATCAAATTGCGACAACAGCGAACGGGTCAGTACCTCGGATTCTCGCTCGTCAATGGTAACCGTATTAAACAGCCCCACTTGGGCCGAGAAAAACTCCTCGTTGCGTACAAATTGCAGGATCTGGGCACGGCGTGCGCCTTCTACCAACACCTTCACCGTCCCGTCCGGGAGCTTGAGGAGCTGTAGAATCGAAGAAAGGGTGCCGACCCGATAAATGTCTTCGATCTGTGGCTCATCCATGGCAGCACTTTTCTGAGCCACCAAGAGAATCTGCTTGCCTGCTTCCATGCCCGCAGCCAGTGCCCGAATGGACTTCTCACGCCCGACAAACAGCGGGATGACCATGTGCGGGTAGACCACCACGTCCCGCAGCGGCAGGACAGGGACTACCAAGTTCTGGACAGGTACGGGAAGCGTTGACTCTTCGTCATTCTGTGACATTGTCGGAACCCTCGGAATCTCGTCAATCGGAGGCGGCGCGTTGCTCGACACCCTCGTAAATCAATAAAGGCTTCCCATTTCCTGTGATGACTGATTCCTCCACCACCACTTTGGTGACAGAATCCAAGGAAGGTAGATCATACATGGTGTCGAGGAGGACGTGTTCCAAGATGGAACGTAAGCCTCGTGCACCTGTTTTTCGATCCATGGCTTTGCGTGCCACAGCATTGAGGGCCTCGCCACGAAATTCTAGATCACAGCCATCCATGCTGAACATACGCTGGTACTGCTTCGTGACGGCATTCTTTGGCTCGGTCAGGATGCGGATGAGAGCGGCCTCGTCCAACTCGTCTAGGGTCGCGAGGATCGGCAAGCGGCCGACAAACTCAGGGATCAGACCATAGCGAATGAGATCCTCGGGTTCTGTCTCCGCCATCAGTTCACTCATGCCCTTACGGTTGTCTTTGCTGCGCACGTCGGCAGAGAACCCGATGCCACTCTTTTCGGTGCGTGCTCGGATCACCTTGTCCAACCCTGCGAAGGCACCCCCACAAATGAACAAAATGTTGCTGGTGTTCACCTGCAAAAACTCTTGCTGGGGATGCTTGCGCCCTCCCTGAGGGGGAATCGACGCAATCGTTCCCTCGATGAGCTTGAGCAATGCCTGTTGCACACCCTCGCCTGAGACGTCCCGCGTAATCGAAGGGTTGTCTGACTTGCGCGAAATTTTGTCGATCTCATCGATGTAGATAATACCCGTCTGCGCTTTTTCGACATCGTAATCACATTTTTGGAGCAATTTCTGGATAATATTTTCGACATCTTCTCCAACGTAGCCAGCCTCGGTCAACGTGGTCGCGTCCGCGATGGCGAAGGGGACGTTCAGCAACCGCGCCAGCGTTTCCGCCAAGAGGGTTTTGCCACAGCCGGTAGGCCCAATCAGCAAAATATTGCTCTTGGACAGTTCGACGTCATCTTTCTTGTGACCGACCTCTAAACGCTTATAGTGGTTATACACGGCAACCGCCAACACCTTTTTGGCGTGCTCTTGGCCGATCACATAATCGTCCAGCGTGTGACGGATCTCACGGGGAGTTGGCAAGTGACGATTTTTGATCGCGTTCGCTTTCTCTTGCACTTCCTCGCGAATGATCTCATTGCACAAATCGACGCACTCATCACAGATAAAAACCGACGGCCCCGCGATGAGCTTACGTACCTCATGCTGGCTCTTACCACAGAACGAGCAATAGAGCAGCTTGTTCATATCTTCTCGCCCATGTCTGTTACCCATCGAATCTCTCCGCTTGTTTCAATCTGCTTGCTTCAATCTGCTTGCTTCAATCTGCGCCCTACAGGGTCGGTCAGTCCCCTTGCAAACAAGCGCCAGACGCTGAGGCAGCGCCCTTACCGCCCTTACCCTTGAAGGGGCAATACTCCGCCGCTCATGAATGCAGTCCGACGAGTGTTCGGACGCAGGCTGGTCAATCCCAGGCTTATTTTCACAAGCCTCCGCCTTTAGGCGGGGATTGACACGTCGCGATTGACCCCATCCTCCTGCTGCGAAAAACAGGCAGAACAATGGACTACGCTTTTGCGGGTGTCACGGCAACCCGTTGGGTGAGAACATCATCGACAAGGCCGTACTCAACGGCTGCTTCCGGCCCCATGAAATTGTCACGATCGGTATCTTGCTGGATCCGCTCTATCGGTTGACCCGTGTGTTTGACCAGGATCTGGTTCAGTTTGTCACGGATCAGCAATATCTCACGCGCATGGATATCAATGTCGGTTGCCTGCCCATGGAAACCGCCCAACGGCTGATGAATCATCATCCGCGAATGGGGTAGACAATGGCGTTTCCCGGCAGCGCCTCCCGCCAACAGCAATGCCCCCATGCTAGCCGCTTGACCAATACAAAGGGTGCTCACATCGGGCTTGATGAATTGCATGGTATCGTAAATAGCCAATCCTGCACTTACCGATCCTCCTGGAGAATTGATATAAAAATGAATGTCTTTATCAGGGTTCTCGGACTCTAAGAAGAGCAGTTGGGCCACCACCAGGTTGGCGGTATAGTCTTCGACGGGGCCAACCAAAAAAATAACCCGCTCCTTGAGGAGTCGTGAATAAATATCGTAGGCCCGTTCGCCGCGAGCAGACTGCTCAATGACGATGGGCACTAAATTGAGGCCAGTGATCTCTGTGGCGCTGCCACCCGCACTACGGTGCCTTTCGACCATGTTTGCGTGTCCCCTAGGCGTGGTTGGTGCGTGTGAGGTTGACCAAGTCACTCAATGGAACAGGACTTGGTGCCAACTGGACTTGCTTCAAAACCCACTCTACTGCCATGTCCTCGATGACCAACGCCTCGATTTCTTGCACTCGTTTGGGTTCAGAGGCAATCCAGCGTGCCACTTGATCGGGGTCTTCGTACTCCTCGGCGGCAGCCGCAATGTAGGCGCGTATCCGTTCGTGATCCGCCTTGATGCGCTGACGTTGAACGACTTCCCCTAGGAGAATACCCAGCGCAACATGGCGGCGGGCACGTTCTTCTAGGGCTTCCTCTGGGATGCCGCTGTTACGCAATGAGGTCATTTCTTCCCCGAGCAAGCCATTCGGCACTTCCAAGGGGTGCTCTCGGTACAGCCAATCCAACACTTGGGTTTTGAGCAATTCTTTGATTTTGCCTGCACAGTCCCGTTCGATATTGCGATGAATCTCTTGGCGCAGTACCTCTACCGTTCCCTCCGCCACGCCAAGCGAACGGATGAATGCCTCGTCCAATTCCGGCAGCTGTCCGTTTTCGACCGATTTGACGACCACCACGAACTGTGCGTCTTGTCCCGCCAGCTCTGCGTGGTGGTACTCTGCGGGGAACGTGACCTCTACCGTGCGGGTTTCGCCTGGCAGTGCACCCACGAGCTGTTCCTCAAAGGCACCGATGAACTTCCCTGCACCCAAGACCACCAAAACCTGCGTGCCCGTACCTCCCTCGAATGGAACACCGTCGGCCAAGGTACCCGTAAAATCGATTTCTACGCGATCGTCCAAGGCGGCGGGGGCATCGGTCTTGTTCCAGCGTTGGCGTTGACGGCGGAGATGTTCCACCATGGCATCCACGTCCGACTCAGCGATCTGAACGACGGGTTGCTGGATGATCACGTCCTCCATGGGGAGCAACTGCACCTCAGGATAAATCTCAAAGGTTGCTGCATAACAAATGTCGCCCCCCCCAGCGTTGTCACCTGTTGGGATCGGCTCAAACTGTGGGCTGTTGGCCAAGCGCCACCGCTGCTCCGTCAACTGTTTGGACAAGGAGGATCTCAGCAACTCGCCCACCACATCGTTGCGTACTTGTGCACCGAAACGCTGTTGGATCAGGGCAGGAGGGACTTTGCCGGGCCTAAATCCTGCAATCCGTGTGGTTTGCGCCAACGACCTAAGGCGACTCTGCATCTCCTGTGCGATGTCTTTCGCGGAGAGGGTGATCGTGACGCGGCGCTCCAGGCCCTGGGTGGTCTCTGCTGAAACCTGCATCGTTGTACCTCAATGACGTGCCCTCCGGTGGCATCCGGGACAGGCGAGAGAACAATTTGGTGCGAAAGGAGAGACTCGAACTCTCACGGGTTCCCCCACTGGCACCTAAAACCAGCGCGTCTACCGATTCCGCCACTTTCGCGTGGAATGAGAATTATACATGGGATCGCAAAGAGAGTGCTACGTCCGAACGCAAGGAACCCGGAGAATCGGATGATGGTTGGCGCCTCACGCATCGTTATCCCTTGAGGTTGATAATGGGTGTGATGTGTGCGATCACCTCGATGAGTTCGCTCTGTTGTTCGATCACATGGTGTATATCCTTGTATGCGAAGGGGGATTCATCCAAGGTTTCTGGGGCAACGCGGGCGGTTATCCCCTTCATTGTCTTGACAAAATCAGCCATACTGATGGCCGCTTTGGACGCCTTACGTCCCAACACACGACCCGCACCATGGGAACTGGAATACAAGGCATCTGGATTTCCTTTGCCCCGCACAATAAAACTACCATCCCGCATGTTGCCAGGGATCACCCCCATCATGCCCTTTTCGGCGTGGGTAGCCCCTTTCCGATGAATCCAGATCCCCTCTTTATGCTCGACATGGTTATGATTTCTGTTGATGCGCTCGTCCCAGAAAGCACGACCAGGAACCAAATCACACAGAGTGGCTACGACCCTGCGCATGATCTCCATTCTGTTTTCGAGCCCAAAGGAAAGACAAAAGTGCAGGTCTTTGAGGTAATGGATCCCTTCTTGGCTCTGTACGGACAATCCGTAATGCCCTTCTCGTGCTTTTCCGGTACCGCTGGCGGTTTTCATATAATGGGTTGCAACGGCATGTCCTATGCCTCGGCTGCCAGAGTGGATCACGATCCATCCTCTCCCTGTCTCATCGGTTCCGATTTCTATAAAATGATTTCCGCCCCCCAAACTGCCCAACTGATGCAGTCCATTTTTTCTGAAAATCGAGGCTAACACCTCTGTTTTCTTGATTTTCTCAGCCTCTTCCCAAACGGTTTCGTGCCGATTGTGGGAAAACCCGACAGGGATGACTTTGTAGAGCTGATCAAAAATCTGTTGTGCATGTTCGGTGAGGACGTCTTTGGTGTGGGAGATCGGCAGTGCACACATACCACAACCAATGTCATAGCCGACCCAGGCGGGAACCACCACGCTTTTGGTGGCGATGACCGCACCAATGGGCAAGGAATACCCTGTGTGGGCATCTGCCATCAAGGCCCCACGCACCACAAAGGGCTGTTGCATGGCGCTCTCAAACTGATGGAGGGCCTCTGGCTCGATCGTGTCCACAAACAAATGATACGGTTTGTCGGTAACAATGTGCATATTCGCGCTGTTGCCTTTGTTCTGGCTTGTCCAATACCCTATCATGACAGTATACTACGCCATCATTGCCCCATGCGGGGAAATAACAACCAGAGGCCATCGATCATGAGTCGATTTTTATACGCTTTCATAGGTCTGCTCTTTGTGCTGCAATCGGCTTTTGCCGTTGAATTGGCACGACCCTCGACACAACCCTCGACACAGGCAGCGACACAACCCTCGACACAGGCAGCGACACAACTCTCGACACAGGCAGCGGCACAACCCTCGACACAGGCAGCGACACAATCGGCGGCACAATCCTCAGCACAACCAGTGGCACAACCTTTTTTCAATGCCAACAAAGCTGCCGTTGTCACCACGACCTCGATGGCGGTTGTAACTGCTGCTTCTGCCGTTGGGATGTCCAATGCGTTGACTACAGGCGTTGGTGTTACACCTATTGTTGCTTATTCTGCTCTGACACTGACCAGTGTTGCCGTATCTTTTGCCGCGATCACAGCATGGTTCAGCGTGTGGGATCAACAACCACCCGCCGACGCAGGTACCTATTTCCAAAAGGTGGCTGATAACACAGGCATTGCCATCGCAGGGGTGACGCAATTTGCTTCTATGATGCTGGTCAATGCCGTCATAAGTGGATTGACCAACGGGATCTCCAACCGAGTTTCCCGTGGTGTGGGTGGGCCTGATCAGACCATTCGTATCACGCGGTAGGGTTTCCTTGCACCTGGAAACCACCGGTTGTTCATGGTTGTTCCGTTGTATGTAGACCACACCCGATCCCCCCTGTTCCCCTCATGGCGTCTTGATCGAGATGGGGATCGGTTTTATCATTGTGCGTGTGCATCCCTCCTTCGGCTGATCCGACAGCGGCGCTTTGTTGATTGCCCAAAAGCCGGACAAATCACCTCACAGCGAACGTCCAATCGATTGACCGAACACCCTCCGACAGGCTTCTAGAACTTCATGTTCTGTAGTGCGCGGTTTTGCGTGGACGCTCACCTTAGGGGTGGTTCGAAGTGAGGGGAGACACTTCGATCGGGTTCGCTTTCGCTCCGTGCACGAGGTTTGAAAAGACGACAGTGAACGATTTATCCCGACAGCAGTCAGAGTACACGCGGGAAAAGGTAGGCAACTTTCGCAGTACCGCACCGTGATCTGGAACGGATGCTTTGACGATCCGCATCTCTGTTTTTACCCCCTTTTTTTCTTCTCCCCAAGTAGGCTGACTATGAAAATGAAAAAAGTAGAAACCGTTGCGCTTTTTGCAATGATGGCTGTTGCGTTCCCGCTCCCTTCGGTCGCAGACGACGCTGCAAGCAGTGACCCAGCGTTTATTTCTGGACGCCCAGGCCAGGCAGAGGGCGCGGTTGCCGTAGCGAAGGGGTACTTCCAGGTCGAAACCGCGATTGCGAGCTATACGAACACCTCAGCCCCCCCTGATCACAGTCATCAGTATCAGTTCGCACAGACCTCTCTCCGGTATGGTCTTTTCGACGCAACGGATGTTCAGGTGATTGTGACCCCCTATACCAGACAAACGGATCTGGGCCAGTCCACCTCGGGTTTTGGAAACACAACCTTCCGTGTGCTTCATACCTTCATGGGAGCGGATGGCAACAACCCCGCCTTCGCGGTCATTGGTTTTGTGACCACTCCAACGGCTGACAAAAAGCTCAAAAATGCAGGGGTGTTCGACAATCGCACAGTAGGGGGTGCCATTGCGACGGGGAGTCTCAGCCTAAACGACAAGACAAGCCTCACCTTAACCCTAGCCGAGGATACGAAACATCCAGCGGGTCAAACTTCCTATCTTAACGACACCTACGGTGCCGCTAACCTTACCTATGCTGTGACCGATACCTTCGGTGTCTATGCAGAGCTATACGGAGACCATACGCGGACTCTCCGAACGCAGGCAACCGCAGACTTCGGCGTGACGTATCTCCTGAATAAAACCACCCAGTTGGATGCAGAAGTGAACCTTGCAGCCAACAAAGCTACGCCCGATGCGAATATCACCTTCGGATTTGCGCATCGCTTTTAACTAGCACTACCTGAACAGAAGTAAGTACGCATAGCTTTTTCGTTTGCCCTCTCTCCTTGCCATGGAGAGAGGGTTTGGTTTTGTCGTTCGGATTGCATGTCGAGATCACAGAATTTATGGCGAAAAAACAATCTGCCGCCCTGGACGACGATGGTGTTGTCCTTCAGGAGGATAAGCCCAAGCTCAAACGTCCTCCAATGTACAAAGTGATCCTGCTCAACGATGACTATACTACGATGGATTTTGTGGTAAAAGTGCTGCAGCGTTTTTTTGGGATGGGGCACGAAAAAGCAGCGCAAGTGATGCTGCAAGTCCACAACCATGGGCAAGGGGTGTGCGGTGTCTTCTCCCGCGAGGTGGCCGAAACCAAAGTGGCGCAGGTAAGTGACTATTCTCGGCAGAACCAACATCCGTTGCAGTGTAGAATGGAGCCTACGTAGGCGCTCTGAAGGATTGGTAGGTATCGGTCATGTTGAACAAGAGTCTTGAGTACACCCTGAATCAGGCATTTCGCGAAGCACGCGAAAAGATGCACGAATTCATGACAGTAGAGCATCTTTTGCTGTGTTTGTTGGACAATCCTGAAGCCAATCGGGTGCTTCGTGCTTGTGCAGCGGATGTAGGGGGGCTTCGTAAGGATCTGCTGTCTTTCCTAGAAAAAACGCCGATCATCAGTCACACCCATGGCCGTGAGACACAACCTACCCTCAGTTTCCAGCGGGTATTACAGCGTGCTGTGTTCCATGTCCAATCGGCTGGAAAAAAAGAGGTCACGGGTGCCAATGTATTGGTTGCGATTTTCAGTGAAAAAGACTCGCATGCTGCTTACTTCTTAAACAAGCAGAATGTGACGCGGTTGGACATGGTCAATTACCTGTCGCACGGCATTTCGAAGGTGCCAGGCGAGGAGGAGACCGAGCAGCCCACGGCCGCCCTGGGAGAAGAGGGCGATGACATTCCCTCTCCCCGTACCCCGCTGGAACTCTACACGACCAACCTCAATCTCCTTGCGATTCAGGGGAAGATTGACCCGCTGATCGGGCGTCGCGCTGAGATCGAGCGCACCCTCCAGATATTGTGTCGACGACGGAAAAACAATCCCCTTCTCGTAGGAGAAGCGGGGGTCGGCAAAACCGCCATTGCCGAAGGGCTGGCCAAGATGATCGTAGACAAAGGCGTGCCGGACATCCTCGCGAACAGCACGCTCTATGCGTTGGATCTCGGTGCCTTGATTGCCGGTACGAAGTATCGAGGTGACTTCGAGAAGCGGTTGAAAGCTGTGTTGGCAGCCCTCCACCAAGAAGCCGGTGCCATTTTGTTCATCGACGAGATTCATACCATTGTGGGGGCTGGATCGGCCTCTGGGGGTGTAATGGATGCATCGAATCTTCTCAAACCGGCGCTGGCGTCGGGTGATCTGAAGTGCATAGGTTCAACGACCTACCAGGAATACCGAGGGATTTTTGAAAAAGATCGTGCGCTTGCGCGTCGCTTTCAGAAAATCGATGTGGACGAACCTACGGTAGAAGAAACGGTGTCCATTCTGGAAGGATTGAAGAGCCGTTTTGAGCAACACCACGAAATACGGTATACCAGTCCTGCCCTGCGTGCCGCCGCAGAACTCTCCGCACGGTACATCAACGATCGGCATTTGCCCGACAAAGCCGTTGATGTGATCGATGAAGTAGGCGCACACCAGCGTTTGCTTTCGCAGACAGAGCGCCAGGCGGTGATTCATCCGCAGGACGTAGAGCTGATCGTGGCTAAGATGGCCCGGATTCCGCCCAAAACCGTCTCTCATTCTGACTTGGAACACCTGCGTACCCTAGAAACCGATCTGCGACGGGTCATCTTCGGGCAAGATGAGGCCATCAATACCCTCGTTGCTGCCATTAAGATGTCTCGATCGGGCCTTGGAAACCCCTCCAGGCCAGTTGGTTGCTTTCTTTTTGCTGGCCCAACGGGTGTTGGCAAGACCGAAGTCACCCGTCAGCTTGCCTTGATCATGGGCATTGAATTGTTGCGCTTCGACATGTCCGAATACATGGAGCGACACACGGTTTCTCGGTTGATTGGTGCCCCCCCTGGCTACGTGGGGTTTGATCAAGGCGGTTTGCTCACCGACGCGGTGATCAAACATCCCCATGCGGTCGTGTTGCTGGATGAGATCGAAAAGGCCCATCCCGATGTGTTTAATCTCTTGCTCCAAGTGATGGATCATGGGACGCTCACCGACAACAACGGACGCAAGGCCGATTTTCGCACTGTCATCTTGGTCATGACCACCAATGCGGGGGCCGATCAGATCGGGCGTCCTTCCATTGGATTTACGCGCCAAGATCACAGCGCCGATGGATCGGATGCCGTTCGCCGCACGTTCACCCAGGAGTTCCGCAACCGTTTGGATGCCATTCTCCAATTCAAGTCTTTGACACCGACCAGCATTGCCCATGTGGTCGATAAGTTCATCATGGAGCTGGAAGGGCAACTGCATGACAAGAGCATTACCCTAGAGGTCAGTGAATCGGCCCGATCGTGGCTTGCAGAAAAGGGCTATGAACCTGCGATGGGCGCACGACCCATGGCGCGTATCCTGCACGAGCATATCAAAAAGCCACTTGCCGAAGAGATATTGTTCGGGATTCTCTCGACGGGTGGTCATGTAGAGGTCACAGAGACAGCTGGGGAACTTGCCTTGCGCTTTGAGACAAAAGAGAGCATCGTCTCGTCACCCATTCTAGAGTGAACTGCATGTCGGACGGCGAATCGGCAAGGCTGCCTGGCCTACGTGTGGCCATGGCCCAGAGCAATTTGTTGGTTGGCGATGTTTCCGGGAATCTCGCATGCATTCTAGCGGCTGCCCTGCAAGCGCGTGATCAGTACCACGCGGATTTGATCGTCTTCCCTGAATTGACCCTGACCGGATATCCTCCAGAGGACTTGCTGTTTCGCTCTGAACTGTTGGATCAGGTAGATCGTGCGTTAGAAAAACTGCGTATGCATGTACAGGGTATTGCGCTTGTGGTGGGTCATCCCGAACGCTGCCAAGGCCATCTGTACAACGCAGCCAGTGTGTTCTATAACGGTCAGGTACTCGGTACTTATTACAAGCACTTGTTGCCGAACTACGCGGTTTTTGATGAACAACGCTATTTTGTAGCGGGTCGTCACGCGCTCGTCGTCTCGGTGGCGGGTGTTTCGGTGGGAGTGACCATCTGCGAGGATCTGTGGCACAGTGGCCCGGCCACAGCAGCCGCACAAGCGGGTGCACAAATCATCGTGAACCTCAATGCTTCTCCCTACCACATGGGCAAGACCGCTGAGCGCGAGGTGGTTTTACGAGAGCGTGTGTCTGAAGTGCATCTGCCGATTGTGTATGTCAATCTGGTGGGTGGTCAGGACGAACTCGTTTTCGATGGGGAATCCATGGTCATGGATGCCGTTGGTCATGTGACCCAGCGTGCCATGGCCTTTGAGGAAGTGATGGCTTTGGTTGCGTTCACCCACGAGGATGGCAGGTTGGTTCCGATACCCAAGGGGTGTCCCCCTCCCCTTTCGTTGGAGGCCAGTGTATACCGTGCGTTGGTGCTTGGGGTGCGTGACTATGTCCAGAAGAATCGTGCACCTGGGGTGCTGGTGGGGCTGTCGGGCGGAGTAGACTCGGCGTTGACGTTGGCCATTGCGGTGGATGCGTTGGGTGCCGAACGGGTACAGGCGGTGATGATGCCTTCGCGGTACAGTGCTGCCATGAGTCTCGAAGATGCGCGTGCCGAGGCCGAGGCATTGGGGGTGCGTCAGGCGGTGTTGTCGATCGAAGGCTCCTTTCAGGCTTTTCTCGCAACGCTTGCGAGCGAATTCGAGGGTTTGTCTGCCGATGTCACGGAAGAGAACCTACAGGCGCGTTGTCGGGGGATGCTGCTCATGGCGCTCTCGAACAAGACAGGTAAGCTCGTCCTGACGACGAGCAACAAGAGTGAAGCTGCCGTGGGTTATGCGACTTTGTACGGGGATATGGCGGGTGGATTCTCGGTGATCAAGGACGTTCCAAAAACGCTTGTCTATCGGCTATCTCGCTACCGAAATGGTCTTTCGGAGGTTATTCCTGAGCGTGTTTTGGTGCGGCCTCCTTCGGCGGAGTTGCGCCCCAATCAGCGCGACGAGGACAGTTTACCTCCGTATGAAATTTTAGATCCTATTTTGGCGTTGTACATTGAGGAACAATACTCCCAGGACGCGATCATAGCTGCTGGATATGCGCCGGAGGTTGTGCGACGGATTGTGAACTTGGTGGATCGTTCGGAGTATAAACGCCGCCAAGCGGCACCGGGCATACGGATCACCCATCGTGCGTTTGGTCGTGATCGACGCTATCCTATTACGTCTGGTTTCGGTCGATCCGATCATGGCATTTGACTGTAGACATAGCCCCTTCCCCTGGAAGGGATAATCCTAAAGACAGAAACATGAGGTGGTTACTTGTCTTTATTGGGCAACTGATCAGTTAGAAAAATCGAGGGAAGCCTCTGAGAGATGTCCATGAATAATCAAAAAATAAGGTTGTTGATCGTTTCCATCGTGTTCTTTTGTAGAACAGCGATGGCTGAGGAATCCTCTGTACCCGTAGAGGCGCAAAAGGCACCCTCTGCAACAACGTCTTTTGCCAATGTCATTGATCCAAACGAGTCATTCAATCGCACCATGTTTGGCCTGAATGCTTGGCTTGTAAATAACATCGTCAATCCAACCGCCTCTTTCCTAGATAGCTCCATTCCTGACTTGGGCAAAAAGGCAGCCCACAATGTCTATGAAAACCTTGTGGAACCTGAGTTCATCGTCACCAACTTGTTTGTCGGTGACTACCATGCCTCTCTTACCTCCATAAAACGGTTTCTGATCAATTCGACTCTTGGGGTGGCGGGTCTTTGGGATCCTGCCCAAAAGATGGGGTATCAACGTACCGAAACAGAGTTTACCGAATCGCTCTGCACGGCGGGTCTGGATCCAGGTCGTTTTGTGGTCTTGCCCCTCATAGGCCCAGCAAGTACCGACAGTGCACTGTTGTTGACGGGTTTCTTTGCCGTAGAATGGTACCTGCTGGCGCAGATTTCGCCGACCATCGCTACCGCCGATTTGGTCGTTGATCTCAGTGCCTCAGCGGCGAGTCTTAGATACGCCCGTGATATCCCTACTAGCACTACAAAAGATCCCTACGTAATGCAAAGAGCCGATTACCAGAATTACTTATGGGCACGTTGCTCGCCGTACCTCGAAAAGAGGCTGGCGCTGCATCCGTAAGTGCAAATCAGCGTTTCTGAGCGGCTTACTTCTCGCAACCAACTGTTTCTATTTGTTTTTTTTTTTTTTTGCGTCGTGTACCGAAAGGCATACGATGGGTGTAGTATGATGTTTATACCAGTGATATTGAGCACAGCCCTGCGCTAAAGAGCCAGGGAAGTCGCCATTTTTCGCGATACCCGACTGGGACATCCCAGTCGCCGTCGGGAGCGAAAAATTGGCGACATGCCGTGCCTTCGGCGCCCGCGCCGCCCTGCGTCCGCCACGACTCGCCACTTCGCTGGCTCGC
>CAIJYR010000224.1 GCA_903824965.1 uncultured Thiotrichales bacterium | reverse complement strand
GCGAGCCAGCGAAGTGGCGAGTCGTGGCGGACGCAGGGCGGCGCGGGCGCCGAAGGCACGGCATGTCGCCAATTTTTCGCTCCCGACGGCGACTGGGATGTCCCAGTCGGGTATCGCGAAAAATGGCGACTTCCCTGTCTTCTCTTCGGGCAGCTTCTGGTGGATTGCTCCATTCCTTCCCAAGAATACCCATGAGACCATGCAAAACCCCATCGATCACCACATCCACAAACTGGTCGAACAAGAACCAGGGTACGGAGGTTGCATCGAGCGAGGGCATGACGATCACTTCGTATTTCACCGACCGTGGTTTATTGAGGTTCGGAGACGGGTACAATTGGATCACGCTGTCCCGCATAACCGTAAAGAAATGGGTAGGTGTACTGCTCACATCACGCCATCGCGGGAAATACTCGGAGAGTTCTCGTTCCGAGGTCTGGATCAATTCCACTCCGTTGTAGGTCACGTATTCAATCGAAACGACATCGGCCTCTGGATAGGGGCCAATGTCGATTTGGTTGACCTTATTACGAAGGGCTGTGACCTCTTGCATCTCTTTCCAGAGATGTACACGACGGCACAGATCACGGGCCACTTTGATGGTCTCACGATCCATGAGCAGATAGGGACAACCGGGAACATACGGTGCGATGTAGGATCGGAAGGAATCAAGACCCTCCCGACCGCTAGGCCCGGACGCACCCACGGTCTAAGCCTCTGCCAAAACGCCCTTGAGCCAAGAAGGCCCACGGGGGTTGGGGTCGTGGATGACGCTGAACGGATAGGCCAATGCACGACGAGATCGAATACCTTTGGCGAGTGCGCCGGTTGCATCGGTCGTATCGAAGGTAGAGAGACTGATGGGTTTGGCGCGGGCAAGACGCTCGACGTGCTTACGCTTGACCGTCACAGGGATACCGCGTGGGAGCCACGGTAGATGGTGTGACCCTGCGCCCTCGCCGTTCACCGCACAAAAGATGAATTGCTCTGCATTGGGGTCAATCGATTCGTGGATCATGATTTCGACGGGTTCTTCCATGAATTTCATGGAACGGAGTTTTTCTTTGTCGCCGAGTCGCACTTCACCGACTTTCTCGATCACCTCTAGGGAGGGCACATCCCCTGTCGAGGGTATGACGATTTCGGTGGTGGGGCCAAGGGATTGCTCCATAGGTTCCATAGAGCGTTTGTTGCGCAGGATGCTTTTGTCGGCTGTGGTCATAGCAGATTCTCTTTGTGTGTCCATTTCCCGCTCAGGAGAGGATCGGGAGAGGGAATGTATGTAAATCATTTACGGGTCTTTTAGCTGACCTGTGGTCGTGTGGGGATTTCCATAATGCTAACGGCAACATGGGTCATGCCGGTGGTGTTCCAATTGCTGGTGCCGAACGTGAACGTACCGGAGAGCGTAGACCCAGCTTTGTGGACGGTGTAGGCAAAGGGTGCAACCGAATCAGACAACGACGGAAAATCGGGTGCGTGGATAAAATTGCCAGCGGAATCGAGCGCCTGAATTGTCCCCGCGTACACAGAAACGGTACCAGATGAATTAACACCCCAGAGCACGACGTTTCCTTGGTTGGCGAGAAGGGTAATGGTGGAGCCGGTATTGCCATCGGTGGTGGGTGTGGATCCACCAGAGACTTGGGCTTTGGTATAGGCTTTGCCATTGATAGAATAGTTAAAACCAGCCGATCCGGTAGAATAGGTAGTAGCACCGCCGGAGATTCCGGTCAGACCGGAAGTACCTGTTGACGCATTGCGAGACATGGTGAATCCTCATTGGAGTGTTGGAGTGGTGGCTTGAAATGCCCCTCTTCTGAACAGGAGAGGGGTTTGTGGAGGCTTGTTAGGCGGTGGTGATAGAAGCGCCGTCAGCCATGCGCCGGAAGACCACGGTAATGGTGATATGTCCGGTACCGCCAGCAGTTGCGCCAGTTGAGGCAAACGTGAGCAGTTTTCCGTTTTCGATCACGGTGCGTTGTTTTGCGACGCTTGCAGTGAAGAGATCGGAGGCTTGGTTTGCGGTGAGGTTGGCGATGGCCTCGCTATAAAGAATGGCGGGGCCATAGACATTATTGGTGAGAACCTCTAGGTTGGTTGCGGTCGTGATGGTTCCCGAATCGCAGGCCACGAGGATATTTTCTACGTACAGTGGCCCGATTGCAGTGGTGGTCAGATTGGCACCTGCAGTAATGAATGCAGAGGCGCTGACCGTTTTCTGAATCATCAGGGTGGTTCCGGCTGCGGTTTTGATCCTGGCTTCTTCGGAGGCAATGGCAGCCAGAACCGTTTCGGCGTTTACCGTTTCGCCATCATCTCGGTAAGAAAAGACTGGCATACTGCCTCCTTAGGCGGTGAGGCTTGTGGAACCGACTTCGTAGACGGCCATATAGCCTTGGTTCAGCACAACGCAGGTGAAATAGAAGGTTGCCCCGATATAGCCACGCTGTCCGAGAGGGTCGTTTTTGTCTTTCTGACCCGGAGGAATCCAGGTAGGTTCGATGGCATCGCGACCACGGAGGGCCACTTGTCCCCAGGCATCGTCGCCTGTGACGATGATGGGATAGACATCGACATTGGTACCACTCGTTGAGCAAAGGCCAGTCGATCCGACCAATGCGCCGGAATCTGCATAGGCGACCAATTCTGGTGAAAGGATGAATCGGAAGCGCTCCACTGATCCGATTTCGTATTCGTTGACAGGTTTGCGGGTGCCGTATTCGGCCACTTTGACAAAACCTGGCAGGTCGCGAATATCGGGTTCGAGATCGGTGTGACAGAAGACCAGGAATCCCGCTTCTACGGGTGCCGTATTGAACTCTTCAGACGGATCTAAGATCTGGGTGATCTGATGGGCGTGGTTGGCGAGGAGTGAACGGCCAATCTTGCGTAGACCCGTGAGGGATATCGTTTGATCGACTGTGCCCCGCGAATTGCCACCAGCGTAAAAAGAATTGGTGGCCCCTTTAAGTGCACCGTAGCGCACCATTTCGCGGAGCAAGCCAATACGTTCCCCAGTTTGGCGTTTCATTTCGGCAGGGATGTCGTCTTCGTACAGGTCAACGGTTTTGTCGGTAACTGCGTAGAGAACGCCGTATTGCTGGAGGGTTGCTGAAATATCAACCGCCGCCAGGGTATCCGCCGCTGGGGTAATGCCTTCTACGGTCTGCTGACTGCTTGCAAAGGTAGCAGCATTGGCGGGGGTAATCCAACGGTTATCGACGCCGCCGTATGGCAAGAAACGACGGAAAATAACGGTATCGCCCCGGTTTCCTGGCAAGCGTTTTTGTGTGCCAGTGATGCCGAGGACTTCGACGGGAATCGCGTGGGCGATGATTTCACCCTTAATTTTATTGATGCGCCCTTGTTGGGTTCCAAAATTCTGAATAGCCATTTTTGCTTACCTTCTGTGATGGTTGGTGGATGCTTTTAGGATTGTTTTTTACCACGTACTGATCGGAAACCAAGGGAAAACGCTTCATCATCCGAGATGAACCCATTGGGCGCTTCTACGCCGCGAGGATGAATCGACCGTTCGAGACGCCCAGATTTATTTTTCTTCCCAGTGGCCGCATCTTGTTGGCTGCGGAATTCTCTGATTTGCGCCGCCATATGATTGGCATCCCAAGTGGTATTGAACGCCCGTTGTTGTTCTGGCGGGAGGGAAGCAAGCCATTGTTTGAACTCTGGCGAGGTGATGATTGTTTTCCAATCGGGTTCATGCAAATCAAGCAGGCGTGCTTCAATCGTCGATGCGTACTTGGAAAACAGTGTCGTCAGCTGGACGACTGCCGTGCGAAGAGCATCGACTTCTGCGCGGGTGGGTGGTTGATTTTGCTGGGGTTGATCATCCGCATCGGGTGCCATGGCGACACCATTGCGCTGATCCTGATCTGGATTGGTTGTGACGGTCTGGTTTTGTTGCTCATTCATAAACACACTCCAAAGAAATCCCGCACTGGGCGGGATAGGTGACAAAAAATCCCGCCGGAGCGGGAGTTGGGCACAAAAAATCCCGCCGAAGCGGGATGTATGATTTGCCTATACGGAAGCAAAAGTTTTATATGCAATCCATTCCCCTAGAAAGATAAGGGGGTGCATCGAAAATATCTCTATAGTGTATCCTGTAGGGCAGCGTGATCGGTGATCAAGAGGTCTCTCAATATTTTTAGTTCAGCGATTCGACCACGTAGTTTTGCAGTTTCTTCCGCGTTTCTATCTCCGTCATTCTGTTTGCGCAAGCCGTCGATTCTGGCGGAAAGGTACTTTTCCATTTTGATAGCAAGAGAAGAATGTCGTTCTTCTTGGGTGAGTGCTGGTTCCATTTCCATGATGAGGGCGTAGCCTCCTGTGTCGGTTGGGATGTTCGGAGGATGGTTTTGTGCTAGACCATGCGTCGCAGGAGGTCAAGGAAATCGGCTATCAGTATGGCATAGCGTCTTTCCAGCAATTGGATCTGGTTGATTGGGCGATTGTAGTAAACACAGCTTGGATGGCGGAAAACAGGCCCAACCCCATGCTGGCCAGTGCACCGGAGACTGCTACTGCCATTGTTTTTGTATGGGCTGGTGTGTAGGATGAATTGCATAGGCTTATTGTCCCAACTGTGTCGAAGCGTGGCTTAGGCGGCAGGGTATGAATGTGTATGGAAAGAAACTTCCGTTATCGGTTCCTGTTCCTGGATTAGCAATGTGGGCAGCCGTTCCCAATAAGATATCCAACCTTGTGCGTTGCGTTCTCCAATTTTTGCAGAGACTTTAACACATTTCTGGCAGGTTCAAATCCCTGATCGGCCGCTTTCTGAAACCACTTTACTGCTTCAATTTCATCTTTCGATACACCTTGACCATTGTCGTACAAAACGCCAAGGTTGTATTGCGCTCTAACATCGCCTTGATCAGCCGCTTTCCGATACCATGTCAGTGCATCGGAATAATTTTGTACGATACCTTGGCCATTCGCAAACATTAAGCCAAGATGAAATTGTGCCAATGCGTCACCTTGATCGGCCGCTTTCCGGAACCACTTTAACGCTTCAACATAATTCTGTTCGGAACCTTGTCCTGTGTAATACATAACACCAAGATTTCTTTGTGCATTAGCAAATCCTTGTTCAGCAGCTTTCCGATACCATTTTGCAGCTTCAGCATAATCCTGTGCGAGACCTTGTCCATTTTTATACATCACACCAAGGTTGAACTGTGCCTCAGTAATACTTTGCTCAGCAGCTTTTCGATACCATCTCGCAGCCTCAACATAATCCTGCGCGACACCTTGACCATTGTATAACACTACGCCAAGGTTGTATTGTGCATAAGAAAAACCTTGCTCAGCTGATCTCCGGAACCACTTCGCAGCCTCAACATAATCCTGTGCAACACCTTGTCCATTGGTGTACATCATGCCAAGGTTGCTTTGTGCATCAGCCAATCCTCGATCGGCTGCTCTCCGGAACCACTTCGCAGCCTCAACATAATCCCGTGCAACACCTTGTCCATTGGTGTACATCATGCCAAGGTTGCGTTGTGCCTCAGCGTTACTCTGCTCTGCCAATTTCCGGAACCATTGTGCAGCTTCAACATAATCTTTTATAACCCCCTGACCTGTGTAATACATCATGCCAAGATTATACTGCGCTGGAATGATCCCGTGATCGGCCGCTTTCCGGAACCACTGCGTTGCTTCAACATAGTCTTGCACAACTCCGCGACCTGTGTAATACATCATACCAAGGTTGTACTGTGCCTTTGCGTAATGCTGTTCAGCAGATTTTCGATAGCATTTCAGAGCTTCTGCATAATCCTGCGCAACACCTTGGTGATTTGCATACATCACACCAAGGCTATTCTGTGCATCAGCCAAACCTTGATCTGCTGCCTTTCGGTACCATTTTATAGCTTCTATATCGTTTTGCGTAACGCCTTTGCCATCGTCATACATTTTACCAAGTTGATACTGCGCCTCAGCGTAACCCTGTTCAGCCTTAGCATGGACTTCGTCGAATTGTGGATCCGTAAATGCCAGTTCGGTGATACGTGGCGCGATGAGCAAGGTTAGTATAGTGATGAGAAGAATCAGAAATCGCAGTTTCATGAGGATGGTTCCGAGCGAAGAAAACCGACAAGTACGGTAGTGTAAGATTTACACTCTTAGTAGAAAAAGCGCCCCAAAATAAGCCTACGGAGTAAAAGGCCGAAGGAGAGGCCAACAGCAGTATTTAACCATATGTTGATAACATTTTCCCTTCTCTGCTTTTCCCTGCTAAGAGCATTCTTTGCATCAGCATCACCTTGATCGGCTGCTTTTTGATACCACTTCATCGCTTCGGTGTGATTTTTCGCAACACCTTGGCCATTCTTGTACAACACGCCAAGATTATACTGTGCATTAGCGAATCCTTGGTCAGCAGCTTTCTGGAACCACTTCATGGCTTCTTTATAATTCTGTGCAACACCTTTGCCTGTATAATATGCTGTACCAAGATTATACTGTGCATTAACAAGTCCTTGATCTGCCGCTTTCAGATACCATTTCACAGCCTCAACATCATCATGCACGACACCTCGACCATTCGCAAACATTAAGCCAAGGTTGTATTGTGCATTTGCGTATTTCTGATCTGCGGATTTTTGATACCATTTCACGGCTTCTGCATAATCCTGCGCAATACCTTGGCCATTTGTGTACATCACACCAAGGTTGTTTTGTCCACCTGCATCACCTTGCTCTGATGCTTTCCGTATCCACTTCAACGCCTCATTGTAATCTTGTGCAACACCTTGGCCTGTGTAATACATCATGCCAAGGTTGCGCTGTGCCTCAGCATCATTCTGCTCTGCTAATTTCCAAAACCACTTTATCGCTTCTTTATAATTTTGTGCAACACCTTGGCCTGTGTAATACATCATGCCAAGGTTATACTGTGCATCGTTGTATCCCTGCTCTGAAGATTTTCTGTACCACCTTGCTGCTTCTGTGAAGTCTTTGGCGATACCTCGACCATTGTCATATATTAGACCAAGGCGATACTGAGCTTCTGGTTTTCCTTGCTCAGCCGCCTTTCGACACCATACTAGCGATTCATTGTAATCTCGAACAACCCCTTCGCCTTTGTAATACATACGACAAAGGGTGTTCTGTGCATCAGCATCTCCCTGCTCAGTCTTAGCACGGACTGCATCGAATTGTGGATCCGCAAAAGCCAGTTCGATGAAACGTGGTGCGATGAGCGAGGTTAGTATAGTAATGATAAGAACAATAAAGCTCGGTTTCATGAGTGTGGTTCCAGAGTAGGTACGCAAAATCGAGCACTCAACGTTATAGATGATAAGGTATCAGTACGGACATCCCTCTGGCAATATATCTGTCATAAAACTTGATACAAAAATCCTTCTATCCATAATGGATACTTACAGGAGTCATCACTATTGTCCTCGCTTACCTATTGAACCCAACATAGCAGTAGGAAGCGCACTCTGTGCTGCAGCTCTTATCATATCTTGAAGCGACCCGCCTGCATTGAATACTTGACCCGCAGCCCAAACTGCTCCGCCTGCAGCTGCAACTGGCGGATCTGCAACAAGCATTAGGCCAAATCCTGGCCCATACACAGGGCCATATTTAGCAATCAATTGCGTCACTGGCATCCCTTGGGAAATATCCCTTGCAATATCTGTCAAGCCTGGTAGTGTTACACCACCTGCATTTGTAGAGTTCTGCGCTTGTGACCCATCACTCATAGTACCATTATCGTTCTGGGCATACATGTTTTGAGCAAGCACCATGGGATCCTGCGATCCAGGTGCTCCGTCGCCAGGGGTGGGTGCTGCTGTTGGTTCTGCTATCGCAGTCCTAAGCACGCCATCGCCAGATGCGGTTGCCGTGGACGCCAACCCTGATACTGCGGTCGGTTCCGCCACCATATCCCCAAGCATGTTATTGCTGGTAGGGATTACGGAGGATGCCCACGTTGAGGGTGCAATGGGATCTGCATTCACATACCCCATCGTTGTGGCGCTCACATTCGGTGTTGTCGATTGCGATGGATCCACGCTGGCACCGAAATCATTGCCCCAGGTGTCATAGCCTCCTGCGTCCAGGGCGCTACCGAAATCATTAGCACCCATGACCCCACCAGCATCCGTAGTGGTTGATTGCGATGGATCCACGCTGGCACCGAAATCATTGCCCCAGGTGTCATAGCCTCCTGCGTCCAGAGCACTGCCGAAATCATTACCACCCATGACCCAACCCGTACCCGTAACGTCTGATTGCGATGGATCCACGCTGGCACCGAAATCATTGCCCCAACTACCATCGTCTCCTGCATCCAGGAAACTACCTGCGTCGGAAAATCCGCCACCGTCACCCCCGACGAATCCGCCGTCATCAAATCCAGGGAATCGTTTCAGCAAATCGCTTGAGGTGGGTGCTGCCGTTTCACGAGAGGCAGGTTGCCCCGAGGTTTTCTGCACCAACGCATCCAACGCCGCTGCTCCTCCCAACGCACGAACGGTCTCTGCTGGGAGCACATATTCCCCAAGACTTGCGCGAATCACACCAGTATCCTGATTCGGCGGCCCAGGGGGTGCCGTAACGAGACCCCCCGCGACAGAAACCGGTTTTGCAGGGGCTGGATCTTTGGCAGTGGCTGGATTCTTGGCGGCGTGTGCAATCTTGGCGACCACGATGTCCTTCTTGAATTCGGCATCCTTGATTGCCGCCTGAACCACCAATTTCTGGTGCTCTTGCACTTGTTGCGCAATGCGTTCTTGCTCGGCAGCGGCCTGTTGTTGGGCCACGGCCTGCGCCTGTGCCTGGGCCTGAAGCGCCGCTTGTTGTTGGAGCTGCATCTTCTTTCGGTCAGAGAGCTTTAGACGCGAGGGATCGATCCGATTGGCACGCATGGCCTCCTCGAACCACAATTCAGGATCCACTCCAAAGACAGGATTCAACACCAACTGCCCCATCCCAAGAATGGCACGCCGTTGAATATCACGATCCACGAGCGACGAAGACCCTCGTGCATCAATGATAAAATCTCCCTTTTCCTCATCCGCACCATACAAGAGAATCCATTCATAATAACGACGGATGTGCGGGGTGGTAATACAATCGTCGAAGTTCTTGGCGATACGTTTGAGCACCGAGGTTGCGTTGCTGTTCAACAATTCCATCCCGCCGACCGTATCGGGTGCCGCGCCCTGGTTGCCTTGCATGAGCATGGGCATTCCTGTGACGTTCTCGGCCATTTGCAAGGCAAACTGGATAATGTTGAGCAATTCTTGCTGCATGGTGGGGATTTCGATCGCCATGAACGCCTTGCGAATGTCATCCACCGAAGAATTGGGATCACACCACCAGACTTTTCGGGGCACGATTTCATCGACCCCATCGGCGGGATCGACTACGCCTCGCATACGAACGATCTGGGGCGCAGAGGACAATGCCGCATTGTCGGACATGTTGCGAACCCCGCCGTTGACCATGCGTTGCGGGACGCTGACCTGTTTGACGATGCCAATGCCCCAAGGCATTCCCACGCGCCTTTGCCAGGTCACGAGGTCATAGCAGAAATCACCAGATTCTAGATAGGACTCGGTTGCTTTGATAATGCGATCATTGATCATCGTACAGAGAACGTTGATGAACGGGCCTGCATCGTGCTCTGCCTCGTATCCGTTCTCCAGCGCGACAAAATCATCCAGGCTGACTTGACCGCTGAAATACCAGACTTCATAGCGTTCGTCGTCCAGAGAACGGCGAGCATCTTGGGAGACATTGGTTCTTGATGGGCCTTCTGACAAGATTGCCTGGATCGTATCGATCCGATAGCCAGGCTGTCCCATGAGTTCGCGTACCTGTTTGGTACTGAGATAATCGCGTTCGAACAAGAAAGATCCGTTGTGAATCTCTTCCCCGCACGAAGGGTCTGGAAACAGGTTCCAAGGATCAATGCGTCGTGATTCTGGGATGATTTCTGTGCGTCGCTCTAGCACCACCCTCCCCTGGACTGAGCTTACGGCGTTGCGGGTGCGTTTGGTGGGATAGGGGCCTTTGAGCACGCCGGTACCGAGGCGGGTACAATCTTCGATGACTTTTCGGACTTCTGCGTGAAACTGGCATTCGGTCAACCAGTCATCGACGCGTGTTTGTGCGGACTGTGCTTTTCGGTAGGCTTCCTCGCGCTGTGCCTGGAGATCCCCAAACAGTTGTGCATAATAAGTCGGTTCGAGGGTTTGACGTGGATCAATGACCAAATCGGGAATCGGAGTTGGCAGAATCGAGAAATTGCGGTCATCCGTGGGCACGAGCATATCTGCAACGCGTGACGAAGCGGCATCGGCATAGGGGCGGGTGATGTTGAGGAATACGGTGGAGCGTGTGCCGCGCCGATGGCGCACTCCGAGGCTCCCCCCATCGCTGCTCGCGGGTTTGACGAGACGCGCAGAAACGGGGCGCTCTTCAAAACGATTGGCGTCATCGACCCCCTCGTAGGCGTCTTCGCATTCTACCCATTCGCGTTCGATACCGAGGGCGCTACGGTGTTCGATGGCGTGTTTTCTCTTTTCGGCGATGGATCGTTCAAGGGCGGCGATTTGATCGCTCCGATCGTCTGTTGGTTCTGTTTCGTAGACAGAATCGGCTGGGGTCAATGGCAACATGGGTATTCCTCACAGGGGGAATGAGTTACGCGTCAGTCTGGAGGGCATTTAGCGCAACACTGCCTGCCGCTGTGAACAAAAGGCGCAGGGCTGCAATGGGGTATCCAACCGAGCCACTCGCGCTGGTGGTTTGGCTGGCCACGGTGGGATGGTTGAATCCGGTACCGTCGCCGAAGGACGATTGAACGGTATAGGTGGGGGAACCGCTGGTAACGGTGCACCCGAAACCAAGGTTGAACACAGAGACGTTGGTTACGCAGTGCTGCCACGCTGAGACTGCGTTGACGGCCCAGCCGATGTCCATGGTATCTGCACCGAGGGTGCTGCTCGGGGTGATGCTGGTGAGGGTGGCGTAGTATTGGGTGCTGCTGACGGTGGTACTGCCAGTGGGCAGATGAAGTGTTTCGGTGATGCCTTCACCCCCGGGCCGATACCGACGATCAGTGCTGTTTTGGCGCTGTGGTCGGTTGCTGTGTTGTTCTTTAGGGTGAGAAGATGCCCGAGGTGATCCCCAGGCGTGGTTGCTGTGAGTGGCCAGATTGCGCCGGTTGCGGCGCTTGCGAATCCGGCGCTGTTGGCTGCGGCGCAGGTAACGATCAGTTCGATTTTCTTCATGGTGGTGGCATCCTTGGGCGCAAGACTGCGTTGGCCCCTCTGTAAAATTGATCAAAGGGGGCAAAAGGGTTGGCTGTGCCCCTTTCCTGGTGGGACAAGGGGAGTCAAAGGTGTGAAAGGAGTGGGATGGCTGGTTTTGGGGAGACCCCATGCCCCTTCTCACAGGGAGACGGGGTTGACTGCGATCAATGCAGGAGATGCCGAACAGGGGACGTAAAAAAGCCCCACGCGCCCCTAAGGTGGGCAGGTGAGGCAGTTTCACGCAAAGACTCGACGTTATAGAAATCGTACCAAAGTGATTGTAGGAGCCTTGTCCAATGTGAGATGAGCCTGAACGAGAGGGTGTGTTTCCAGCGTGAGGTGAGCCTGGAGGTGCGAGAGTTGGGATCATGGAGACATGATCGTGACCCTACATACCCAACGACTACAGACGCTGACACAGGTACAAGCCTTCGTGTCGGGCAGCGATCCCGTTTCGTTCACGCTGACG
>CAIJYR010000223.1 GCA_903824965.1 uncultured Thiotrichales bacterium | reverse complement strand
GGCGAGCCAGCGAAGTGGCGAGTCGTGGCGGACGCAGGGCGGCGCGGGCGCCGAAGGCACGGCATGTCGCCAATTTTTCGCTCCCGACGGCGACTGGGATGTCCCAGTCGGGTATCGCGAAAAATGGCGACTTCCCTGTGCTTTCTGAACCTTACGAACGACATCCAGTGCCGCTCGTAACCCTGGATCTATAAAGACGTAGTAGCGATTCTCCAGAGCACATCTATCTCGACATCGTTCCCAGTTTCTGAAATATTGTGCGAACAATTTCTGTTTCTTGTCCGGCAGCAGAGATTCTGCCTCACCAAGGGACAACGCACCATCGCTCTCCGCCCACACATTGGTACTCTTTCGCCCGAACAGCACAGGATCAAAGTCAAAACCATTTTGTCCTGTCCAGAGATGCAGAGAGAACGAGGATGCACAGAGAATGTTCGTATTGCGAACGTAATCATCGACCGCCAACTTCTGTCGCGTTTTCAGATCGGGGGGAATCAATGTCTTCAGTGCCGCGAGATGCTGAAATCTTGTTTCATCGTCGGTGGTATCGGTGGCGTTGAAAGCATCGATGGCCGTTTTGATGCTGAACAATGGTTCGGGGATGCGTGCTGGAATGCCCTTTTGTCGGAGGATACTGCCATGCGGAACGATACCCATGGCAGTGGAAAAACTGCCTTCCCGCCAAACATATTGAATGCTAAATGTTGGTTGCGCCAAATCACCACGAGACTGAGTACCGAGCATCAGCAAGGTAGAAGGCGGCAAACCCAGCCCAAGCGCCTGATTTTCTTGCAGACCCGCCACAATGTCATGTCGTAAGAAGAGCGAGGTGCCTTTGATCGAAACGGGTGGGTTGGGTGTTCCAGCGCATTCTTGCAGTAACTGCATGACCCTACCGATACCGACCAGGGATTTATTTTCTGCAACAGCACCCCAGCCCAAAGGCGCGATATCCTCTTCCTTGCCGAGCAAACGCTTCTTAATCAGGCGGATGTTTACCCCATCCTCGTCTGATTCCCAAACCCATCGAAAGGACGCCATATCGGGTTCTCTTTCAACATCAGATCATGTAGTCACGGTAATCAAGACGAATATTTGTCTCGCTTGCAATAAAATCATGCACATCAGTCTGCCATTTGCCCATATGTGACTTGTCATAGAGGGAATTAGTCATCAATGCTTTCTTAGAATACTCAGGGCCATACAGTGTTGGTACGTCATTTTCTCCATCGCGCCAGATACGACAAGCTCCGTTATGGCTCCATTCGACGATAATGAGCGATCCAATGCGCATAATGAGCACAGATTGTCCTCTAGAACTCCTACCGAATCGACCGTACCCCATATTGCCTACCCGCTTAGCAATGGTCTCACCATGTTTGTCGAATACAATCCATGCTTCCTGCAAGTGTTGCCGTTCGTAGTAGGCAAGCCAGAATTTCTTACGTGCGTCCCACTGATGTTTACTATTGTGTGAGACGACTTCCCCTACAACCTCAAAGAACTGATCAAACGATGCCTTCGTCAACCAGCGAAACATGACACCCTTTGCGTCCTCAGAGATTCGCATCCAGTTGTGCGGTTCGATTCTCGGATCTTTGAAGAGCCTCAGCATCCATTCAAAAACCCATTCTCTGACAGGATCGCTTGGTGTACGACTGACCCACGGAAGCAACATCACATCGCCCAATGCTTTCTTTGCGTCTCGCGCACCCTCGTAGGCGAACGATTGGTTGATCACTGCCCAACCGACGATTTTCTGCAAGGACGGTAGTGGGTCTGACGCCCTTGGAATGGCGCTCCTCACGTTGTCACAGGCGTAAACGAATGCCTCCGCCACGAGTTTCGAGGATGTCAGCGTACCCTTGAATCCTATCTCCTCAATGAAGGTGCGAGGCCCGTTTTCTGACCTCATGATCTCGACGCAGAGGGTACGAAATGCGTTGGGTGCATCGAATATTCTATACCTAGCATGTCGTTCTCCCCAAAGGCCACACTTCGCTACATGGGTAGATAGAAAATCTCCAATGCGGTGAAACGAAGGGCGCTTGGGTTCGTAGTCCCTGAGGTAATACCAAACAAGCCGACGGAAAACCATGGATGATCCATGATAACGAAGTGCTGCCAGATAGGTTGCGACAAAGGATTCGTCATAGACGAGTGGTTTTTCTCCCATCGATAGACATTCTGGTGTGAATTTCCATTCCCTGCTTTCGATACTCTCCCACTGTTGTTTTGTCAGTTTCTGGTGTATTTTCTCTAGGTCAACGCCAAGCGTTATAGCCGTAATAGGTGAAAGCATCTCTTCAATCTTATGTCTTATACGTTCTGTCTTAGAAACAGTTGGTAGCGATCGAAACGATGGTTGCCATCTTGTATATTCATTTATAACATCACGAATGCTCATTTCGTCTCCCCATCCTCAGTGATGCTACCATTACCCAAGGAGACGAATCTGGGTGTCGACATGATAAAGCGTATATCGATCCTTCGGTTCTGCCGTTTGTTGTCATCGGTATCATTTGGTTTGACGGGACGCTGCTTTCCATATCCTGATAAGCTAATGATTGCCTGATCATTGTGATTTCTGAGCGCCGCAAGCTCTGGATTGGCCTTTGCAATGAACTGATAGGTGACAAGTGATCGCTGAAAGGACAGATTCCAATTCAAGGTATCATCCCCATCAGAATCGGTATGTCCTTCGATGAACACAGACTCTACTTGGTGTCTAATATTGCCGCATCCAACAGCGGTTCGCGCTCCTGATTCTGTGTAACAGGGCAGAACAACAGACAGCGCCTTAGCCAGCGTAACAACGGCATCCTGGCCGCGTGCAGTCAACGCATATTTATTCCGTTCAAACAAAATCTTTTCTGGAAGCCTAAGAATGCCATTTTCTAAATCAATCTCAACAGCAACTCCCTGATCCATCATCGCCTTCTTGATGTCTTCAAGAATTTTGCTCCGTGTCTCCTCAGCGCTGATGAGCGTCTGCACGGTATCAATCTTCTTGATGGTAGCCTCGTTGAACTTCATGGCAAAAAACATGAGCATGATGATAAAAAGAAACAACATACCGACAAGCATATCGGTCATCGAAACGAAGTAACTCTCGCCTTCGTGTTTGTCTTGCGCCGTATTGCGCGGCATCATAGCCATGATATTTCATCCAAGCGGGAGATACGTTATCTTCTGGATACTTTGACTAAGTTCTGACACAATGTCTTGTAGTTCCCTAACATTTCCAGATAACAGGCTGGATATGTTCGCTACGTGATTATCAATCCTATCTACATACTCGGTTAGCTTCTTCGCATAGCCATCAGTGCCACTGATAACCTGTGTAAATACCTTTTCAATAGCAGTCTCTGCATGATCGAAACGATTCACATGCTTGCTCCAGACCGCTTGCAATTTGGTGGTGGTCTGCTGCAATTCCGTAGCCAGTTGTCCTGCAAGTCGCTGGCTCTCTGTCAAACTGTTCGCAGCGGTATTGACATTCTTGGAAATATCGGTAATAGACCTGCTCAGTTGTTCGCCCATCTGCGTAAGGGGCTGCGTGGCCGTCCTTAAAGACGTTGCGCTGTTTACCATGGCCACTTCAGATTGTTTGGCCGCCACCGTCACACCTTGCAACGTTGAAACGTGACTGCCAATACCCTTTTCGACTGTAGAGAGCGTTCGGCTTAATGCATCGATTTGATTCCAGAGGCTACCCACAGTCTTCCCTAAATCTGCCAGCACCTGCGCAGATCCCTTCACGACTTGTCCGGCAGCGTCTTCACCTTTCTGCTGAAGCATCGCGCCAACCTGACCAGTAGCATCCTGGAGGATTTTGTCTACCTGTCCTAGGCTTTTCTCAATCGTTTCGGCAGCGGACGTGAGACCCTTTCCAACGGCTTCCAGTTGTCCGTTCAGGGTTTCTTTGGTGCGGTCGGCGTCCTGTTTTGCAGCCGTAAGGATGTCATGCATTCCTTGTGTCATGGACTGAGTGGCCCTGCTTAGGTCAGCGGCGGCCTGTCCAATCTGCTCCGGCAATTTCGCCAGTGTTGTAGCGACCGCTCGGATCTCGTCTCCTGCTCCCTGCGTGACTGCTTTTCCAACCTCGCCCGTCATTCCTCCTAAGGCATGTATCATAGGTGTAATAGCATCCGACATCACGCTGGGCATCTTTTCCGAGAGTGCTTCTCCGACTGCCGCTGATACTATACTTTGCACGCCGCCTGGCATAATACGCGTCAGCGCATCAGCCAAAGCGTCGGTCATGTTGAAACGGAATTGGCCCGTGAAGTCGCGTAGATGTGTTGTTTGCTCCTGTATCTCCGCAAGCGTCTTCTGAGCAATCATTTCTGGTGTGATAGTTTTGGTGACGCGCTCAATCGCTTGGTTCAGTTCATCAAACTTGCCATTGATTTTGCTCAACCACCTACGTTCATAGATTCCGATCAGGATGCCCGCACCGAGACCAGCGATCGATGTCCAAAACTTGAAAGAAGCTGTTTTCAATAGGTCTGCTAGGGCTGATTGTATTTGGCTAGATTGTGCATCGCCTGCAATAGTAGATCCCGCATGGATAGCAGCATTGATGGATTGAGATGCCGATGTCAACGCAGCAACAAGACCAATAAAGGTGAACAACAAACCAAGAGAGATGAATAGACCGCTGAGGGATCCAATCCATCTGATATGCAAACCTGTGTGCTCTGCATCGAGCAAGTTGATAAAAACAGAAGGGCGTACCGTAATCTCTAACACGGTGTGATCCGCATTATTCCTGCTTGGGAAGGTTTCAACGAACTCATTCCATCCATGTACAAGAAAGCACTGCTTCCGCATGATCGCGTCGAATTCATCGAAGCGATCAGAAAACTGCTGGCGATCCAATTTCAAATCTTTTCTCAGAAACTTAATTGGCTTCCCTAGTTTCCAGAGAGCTGGAATGACCCGGAACAGCCAGAACAAAAGCAAAATCAGAACAGCAAAGCCCAACATTGCGGCTGCAATTGTTGGCGCTATATTCTCATTCTGAGACACTTCTTTTAATACAGGTTGCATGATCGCCAGCACGAGAGTCCCAATGGTCTCGATAAGTGAACTAATGGAAAAGTTGTATGGCATAGACAGTCACCAGGTACTCGCATCTTCAGTGCAGCGAGAGTAGCAGGTGACTACTTATTTGGCAATACCGTACATGCAACAAGACAGGGAAGTCGCCATTTTTCGCGATACCCGACTGGGACATCCCAGTCGCCGTCGGGAGCGAAAAATTGGCGACATGCCGTGCCTTCGGCGCCCGCGCCGCCCTGCGTCCGCCACGACTCGCCACTTCGCTGGCTCGC
>CAIJYR010000222.1 GCA_903824965.1 uncultured Thiotrichales bacterium | reverse complement strand
TACAATATGTTACTATAATCATCTCGTCCATTTTACTTCCCCATCGGCAACCAATAGATTGATTACTATAAGGCTACATTAATCCATTACCTCTTGGAAGGATTCTGATGGTGGTCATAGGTGGCAACTTGGGTTATCTACCACCCGATCAGGTGATCCCACCGATTGAGCAATACGCCGAAGCCATCACACGGGTACTGTATCCAGCGGTTAAAGACCGCGAGAGCTATGGGAAAACCATTCCAACCTTGGTGCTTGAAAGTGGTCGCGCTGTGGTGGATGAAAGCGGATGGCTGATTGCCTCGGTCGTGGCCAACAAGCGGCTGCCGGATGGTCGTACGGCCGTGGTCGTTGATGCAGGGATTAATCTGTTGTTTACTGCCCTGTGGTACAACCATGAGGTTCGACCTGTCCGGCCGCTGGAGGGCATGCCGGAGGAAAAAATCCTCTACGGCCCACTCTGTATGAACATTGATGTCGTGCGTGCTTCGATCAAGATACCACCTTTGGTGGTAGGCGATTTGTTGTCCTTCTGGCCGGTTGGTGCCTACAACAACACACAATGGTTGCAGTTTATTACGTATCGTCCGGCCGTTGTTCTTGTGCGTGCGGGTGGTGAGGTCAATGTGATTCGGAAAGCTGAGCAGCTGGAAGACATTACCAGGCTCGAACAGATACCGGAGGATCTCTTGAATCCATTTCACGATTGTTTTTGATTCTAGGATTAAGCACCGTCCACTCCAGGGGAAGGTGTTGTGGGATAGGCTGGTTTGGGCTTGTATCTTGATCTTGTGTATCTTGATTTGCTTTTTAAAATCCAATCAAAGTCAACGCCTTCTTGTTTAGCACTCAGTCAAAAGCGTTCGTTTCTTGCAAAAGGTGAAAATGTCTCGCTGGACAGAGGAAGTAGCGTGTGGGTACGCCTGGATGGTATTGCTGCCCTCCTCCTCCAAGGTCTGGTATGCTCTGGTGCTCATCACTTTTTTGGATCCCATCGTTGGGGCGCTTGGCCTGTTGGGTGCCTTGAGCGCCTGGTCTGCGGGGCGCTTTGCCAATGCTGAGGGGGTTGAGCGTCCCCTCGTCGTATTGAATGGCGCACTGATGGGACTGTATGTAGCACATGCCTGGATCCTGACCATCCCCCTGCTGGCCATCACGGTGCTCGGAGGGATGGTCGTCGGTTGGGTGACCGTGGTAGGGGGACGTCGGATATGGTCATCCCTGCGTCTGCCTATCGTAAGCTTACCGTTTGCCCTCATTGCCTTCTTGATCACCAGCGCAGGAAACGGCGTGCTCGTCCCACGTCCGCCTCACAATGCGCTCTGGGGCGGAACCCATTCCTTGCTGAACGTCTTCGGAAACCTCGTGTACCTTCCAGAATCCTTGGTGGGTCTCTTGGTGATCGGGGTGATCGGGGCGTGCTCACGCTATTATCTGTTGCTGGCGTTCGTTGGTTACACGGCCACAGTGCTCTGGCTCACCCTACTCGGTGTCGCACCTCTCGCAAGCATCGATAAGGATTGGGCAAGTAACAGCATCCTGGCGACCTGGTTGGTGGGGGGTCTCTTCGCAACCCCCTCTTGGATCACCTTTGGACTCGCAACCCTCGCAGCGGTGCTGACGGGATGGCTCTCCATAGCACTCGCGCACATCCTAGACAGCGTGCATGGTCTCCCCCTGTCAGGGTCATTCGTGCTCGCGGGTTGGTTGGTCTTATCGGTTGCCCTGACGAACCCAAAAGCAGCCATCCGTTTGAACCACCTGATTCCAGGCGTGCCGGAGCACACCTACGCACGGGCAGCGATCCACCAATCCCGGATGGGGGATCCAAACAGCACCCCTCTTGCCTTGCCCGTGATGGGTACCTGGACGGTGTCCCAAGGGTTCAAAGGGCCGCATACCCATCGCGGTGTTTGGCGTTACGCACTGGATTTCATTGTCACAGAGAATGGCAAGAGTTTTGCGGGCAGAGGCGATCGGCTGGAAGATTTTTATTGCTACGATCTTCCAGTGATTTCTCCTGCCTACGGCCAAATCGAGAGAGTGGTCAATGATCTCCCCGACAACCCGCTGGGAGGGGTGAACTTGACCAGTTGTTGGGGGAATTGCGTCGAAATCCGTTTGTACAACGGTAGCAGGGTGGTTCTCGCACATCTACAAGCTGGATCTGTCTCGGTGCTACCGGGCGCATGGGTGACACCCGGCGATGTGGTGGGGCGATGTGGTAACTCCGGTCGATCGCCACAACCCCACCTACATCTCCATCTGCAATCGTTTGACTATAGCACCACCCTCCCCTTCCACCTGGTGAGTGTTGTCGTCGCAGAGCAGCAGGATACACCACGGTACGAACTGGCTGTCGTACCTGCGGCATCCTCCAGAGTGATCAATGCAGGATTTGGGGATGTGCGTGCGTTTTATTGGTTGGCCGGTCGTGGTCTTCGCTATACTGTGTCGCCTCAAAATATGGGTGCCCAACCCTGGACACTGTGTTGTGCTATTGATGATCGGGGACGTCTGACGCTGGTTTCAAATGCAGGGGGTGGCTGTGTCGTCGAATCGACCTGGGCCATCTTTTCTTGCTACGAACGGCACGGGAACAGTGACCCGTACTTGGATATCTGGATCCTGGCGTGTGGTTATACCCCTGTGTCTGTGCATGTGGATCGTTGGCAGGATCGGTATGTTTTGGCACAATGGCTGCCTGATCCAACCGCACGCTGGTGGGCAACGATGTTGTGGCCGTGGGCGGTGTTCGCTGAGAGCACCTACCAACGCACCTGGGATGACGCAGCACAAGCATGGCGTCAGAAAGGACATCATCGCCAGAAAGTGACCGGTATCACCGTCACAACAGAGGCACTGCTAGTGCCACAAGTGGGATGCACATACGTCTCGGCACAGGTGGGCGATGTGCATTATCAACTACACATTACGGGTTCGTTTCAACAAGCGGATATTGGGATGCCGGCTTGGGAAACCACCCTTCCTTTTTCGTCCTAGAGGTTTACTATGACCCTGTCTTTATCGCGTAGCCTGTTGTTGTGCAGTATCCTGGCTTCTGTCAGTTCTGTTGCTTATGCAGATCCGTGGTCTTTCGCCGCCAGCCTCAGCGGAACAGGGGGAGATTATCGAGATTCTCTCGCCCGTGATCACATGTGGGAGGCAGGTGTCCGGTTTTCAGGAACCTACCTAGACGTGGGTGACGTAGCGGTTGCCGACACACATACGTATGTTGCTATGAAAGGCGGCACACATGCGAGTTCGCAAGATGCATCCCTTCTATCAGGAGATTGGCACCTCCAGCCCGCTGGAATGCAGGGCGTGTTGACCTTGCGATTGGATGCCTATCATATCCACAGCAATGATACCAATCAGACGATTGATCGCGTCACGGCCTTTGCGCCCCAGTTGTCCTATCTGTCTCATGACAAGGATTGGTATTTTGACTTAGGATATGCACACTCCCATTACACGAGTGACTTGAATGTGCAGGAATGGACACCCACGTTCGGTTTTGCGTTCAACCAGCAATATGACTGGATGCAGTTTCGTGGGTATAGAATTCTGAACCTGAATCCAACGCTCTCCTCTGGAGTGAGTCATACCTCTGCATTGGATGCGAAATGGACACATTTCTTTGGCGCACAAAGCAATCATTTCATGCCTACTTCGTTCACCCTGGGTGCCCTGATTGGAAAACGGGTGTACGCTGTGGATATGGACAGCCAGACCGTTTTTAACCTCCCCGATATTCAGGAGGGTGGGCTGAATGTAACCCTTGCATGGCAACTTGCCAAGAATACGAAGTTCCTGCTGTTCGTCGGAAACGCACAATTTAAGGCCATTTCTACCACCAACACCGCCAATTACACCAATTACTACGGTCTGAATGTCGGATATGCCAATATAAGCGTTACTTGGTAGCCCAAAAAGCCGTTGCGGACATGCACAACCACTGCCTAGTGCTCTCTCGCTGGGCAGTGATGCGGCACTGACGAATCCACCATGCAGACAGAAAACACACCCGCCTTTGTACCCATCGTTCCACAAGCACCCTTCCTGACAGGAAGCATGGATCTGCTCCTGTGGTTTTACGCACGATTGCGCCCTTATCGCCTTGAGTGCCTGGGTATCTCGGTTGCTATTCTCTTGCAAGTAGCCTTGTACGTTCTTTATCCACTGGGCTTTCAGGTTATCTTCGACAAAGTCATTCCCTATAGAAACGTAACGCTTCTTAGTAAGATCATGTGGGAGTTGGCGGGACTCTTTCTTGTGTGCGGCGCGGCGGCGGTTTTCCAGGGTTTCCTTGTCGCCCGCGTGGGGAGTGCTGTTCTGCGTGATCTTCGTCTCGCCATGTTTGATCAACTAAACCGGCTTTCGTCTGGCTTCTTTATGAAGGTGGACTCAGCGGATCTGCTCTCCCGTTTCTCTTTTGAAATCGCGTCGATAGAATTAGCACTGATTCGGGCGCTGCCTATCATCTTGGAATGTTCTTTGGTGGTGATTGCCTGCTTGGGAACCATCTGCATCATCGACTGGCGGATCTCACTCGTAGCACTCATTCTGCTGCCACTCGGTTTGATCAGCGCAAAATGGATCGGCCCTCGTGCGGATGTTTTCGCCTCTGAACGGTCGTTTCACGAGTCACGCATGTTGGGTGTGCTCCAAGAAAGCCTTCTGCTACGACCGATTCTGCGGGCGTTTGGCCTAGAGGAAGAACGGAGAAGAATCTTTGCAGCGCGTAATGAGGAGGTTGCACAATCGTCCACCAAACTTGGCTTTGCAGGATCGCTCATGGGCGTGGCGTCCCTGTACAGTACGAACATCCTACTGATTACCATCGTGGGCGCGGGCGCTGCGTTGGTGGTGGAGGGCAATCTATCGCTTGGAGCCTTCTTTGGATCTTTTGCATTGCTGATGAGTGTTGCGGCAGCCGCGAGTACAGGTGCCTCTTGGTTTGCACTGTTCAAGGCTGCACTCACCAAGGCTGAACGCATTGAACGACTGTTGGCAGAAAAAATAACGGTCGCAGACCTGCGCAATGCACAGCCCCTGGCACCTCTGCAAGAGTCAATTCGTTTCCAGAATGTGACCTTTGGCTATTCTCCGATCTATCCCATCCTACGTACTATTCATTTGACCATCCCTGCCGCTACTTCGGTGGCCATTGTGGGCGCGAGTGGTTCTGGAAAGAGCACTTTGTTGAACCTGGTCGCTCGTTTCTCTGATCCTCTCGACGGTGTTGTGACGTTCGATGGCCATGATCTCCGTACTGTATTGCAAGCATCGGTGCGATCTCAGATTGGCATGGTCATGCAAAGTGACTATCTTTTTAACACCTCCATCACAGAAAATATCCGCCTCGGCAAACTAGATGCAACCCAAGACGAAGTGGAGCGGGCGGCGCGAATGGCAGAAATTCATGATGATATTCTCAAACTGCCACATGGCTACAACACCGTGATCGGTGAACAGGGGGGGGTTCTTTCTGGCGGGCAACGCCAGCGGATCTCCATTGCCCGTGCCATTGTACGCAACCCACGGTTGCTACTGCTCGACGAACCAACCTCTGCGCTTGATCCAGGTACCGAATCTTCGATTAACGCTTCTATTCATCATTTGGCTGCTGGTCGCACGGTTGTGATGGTGACACACCGCCTTTCCTCCGTGCAGTTGTTCAACAAGATCATTGTCCTACAAGAGGGTCAGGTCGTTGAGGAGGGGACACATGCGGAATTGCTGGCGCGAGACGGTACTTATGCTAATTTGTGGAAAAAGCAAAGCGGATTTTCCATCAATGATTTGGGTTTTGCCAAGGTCGAACCAGAACGTTTGTTGGCGGTGCCGATTTTCGCTGGGCTTTCCAGGGAGGTACTGAAGGCGCTGGCTGGTCGTTTTGTGACTGAGAGTTTTGAGCCTGGTTTTATTCCCATCCGCGAAGGGGATCCTGGGGATCGTTTTTATATTGTCGTTCGTGGACGCTTGGAAGGGTTGAAACAGTCCCAAGATGGCAAACGTCAGAAAACCTTTGTGCTTCAGGATGGAGATCATTTCGGAGAGATTGCGCTCGTTGAGGACATTCCAAGAACTGCGACGTTGCGCGCCCAGACAAAAACCTATTGCTTAAGTTTAGGCCGTGAACATTTTAGTGAACTGGTAAGTGATCAACCTATCTTTCGCGATGCGATCCAGAAATCGATCGCCGAACGCAGTACCGCATAGTAGGATCAAAAAAGGGATCAAACAGGGAAGTCGCCATTTTTCGCGATACCCGACTGGGACATCCCAGTCGCCGTCGGGAGCGAAAAATTGGCGACATGCCGTGCCTTCGGCGCCCGCGCCGCCCTGCGTCCGCCACGACTCGCCACTTCGCTGGCTCG
>CAIJYR010000221.1 GCA_903824965.1 uncultured Thiotrichales bacterium | reverse complement strand
GTGCCTTCGGCGCCCGCGCCGCCCTGCGTCCGCCACGACTCGCCACTTCGCTGGCTCGCCATGGCTCCCACACATGGCTTGACGCCGTGCTCGGTTGCCTTACGTTTTGTCTCAGCCCGCGATACGGCTGCGGACATCGACAAAACGTACGGCCCTCACGGCTACGCGGGGCTCGTCGCACTACGCTTCGCTCCATGTGCTCCTCGAAAGAATAAGATCCTTAAAGATCGGGACTCTTTAAGATCAAGACTTCTTAATATCTAAGACTTTTTAAGATCAAGATCAAGATCAAGATTAAGATCAAGATCAAGATCAAGATCAAGATCAAACCACCCTATCCCCCAGCCCCTTCCCCATGGAAGGGAAGGGGTTTAATCCTACAGTCAAAGGCGGCATGTCGCGGAAGAAAAGCATGTCGAACACTGATTGGATTGCCCGTGATTTGGCCCATCTGTGGCATCCGTGTACGCAAATGAAGGATCACGAGTGGTTGCCATTGATTCCCATTCGGCGTGGACAGGGTGTGTGGTTGGAGGACTTTTCTGGTCGTCGCTATTTGGATGCGATCAGTTCATGGTGGGTGAATCTTTTTGGTCATTGCAACCCACGCATCAACGCCGCCCTAAAAGAACAACTGGATACGTTAGAACACATCCTGCTTGCTGGTTTCTCGCATGAACCTGCGGTTCTGCTTGCCGAACGTCTAACAGCACTTGCGCCGAAGGGGTTGGATCGTTGTTTCTACGGAGACAACGGTTCTTCGGCCATCGAGATCGCCATCAAGATGAGTTATCACTATTGGCGGAATCGTGGCTACTCTGCGAAAAGGCGTTTTGTAACGCTCTCGAACAGTTATCATGGCGAGACGTTGGGCGCGTTGGCCGTTGGGGATGTTCCGCTCTATAAGGACATCTATCAGCCGTTGCTCATGGAGACGATTACGGTTCCTTCGCCGGACTGTTTTTACCGTGCTGCCGGAGAGTCCTGTCGGGCGTATACTGAAAGAAGATTTGCACTCATGGAAGAAACCCTTGCACGTGAGGCAGAGACCGTTTGCGCGGTGCTGATAGAGCCTTTGGTACAGTGTGCGGGTGGTATGCGCATGTACGACCCGATCTATTTGGACTTGTTACGCAAGGCTTGCGATCGGTACCAAATCCATCTGATTGCCGATGAAATCGCGGTGGGTTTCGGGCGCACAGGAACGCTCTTTGCGTGCGAACAGGCCCACATTCGTCCCGATTTCCTCTGTCTTTCTAAGGGGCTGACGGGTGGGTATTTGCCTTTGTCTGCGGTACTCACCACAGAGGACATTTATCAGGCGTTCTATGATGAGTATCACACCCAGCGTGCTTTTCTCCATTCGCACAGTTACACGGGCCATCCACTCGGTTGTCGAGCAGCCCTAGCCAGTTTGGATATTTTTGAACAGGATCAGGTGATCGTCGCCAATCGAGATCTGGCGGCAACCATGCACGAGGCAGCTGCACCGCTCGCGGATCATCCTCACGTTGCGGAGGTTCGACAACAGGGTATGATCTTGGCAATCGAAATGGTCAAGGACAAAGCAAACCGAACGCCTTATCCTTTGGAGGAAAGGCGCGGTTTGGTGGTCTATCAACATGCTTTGCAGCGCGGCGTTTTGCTGAGGCCGCTTGGCAATGTGATTTATTTTATGCCGCCCTACGTCATCACGGAGGAGGAAATCCATTTTCTCGCGACAGTGGCAGGGGAGGGGATTGACCTTGCGAGCGCATCCCACTGAGCAAGATCAAAAAACAGCCTTGCTTTTGTACTAAAAAGAAAAAGGGGCTGGTTTTGATGCTGTTTTTGAGTGCATGGGGGAGGATCATTGCTCGGAAAGGTACTAGGGCGTACTGTTTCTTAATTTCTGAAGTAGACTTCCGAGTCGATCTACTCTTTTCCACTCCTCAGTAAGACGATTGCTTACTAGGAGATAGAACGCTTCCTTCTTTGTCTCGTAACCATGTTCTGACAAATGTACCTTTAGTGCGTCGTCGCTAATATCTTTTGGAATTTCCGTAGTTGCTGCTGTTTGTAATGCATTAATTGCACATTGAAAAGTCTTATGATCAGCATTGCCATCCCTGAAAAGCAGCAATACCTTATGTTTATTCTCTATAAAATCAGCAAGAGAATCCCTATCAGTCCTCTTCGTGTTTAGCACATGGGATACGCCAATCAGTTTTGAGGCAGCATCTCTCAGATCCTTCATCCACTGTAATCGCACGTTTTTATGTCATGAATAAAACGCCCATAATAAAGTAAATATATTTAGGAGCGGAACCAGAATATAATAAATTGAACAGTTTTCCATCGTATCCTCACAGTAATATTACAAGAACCATAATATGATTACGAGGTTTCGTAATCTACGGCCCCGCTCTGATTTGTCTCGGAGAGGGGTTTGCAGCCTATATAAGTAGGTTCGATAGATTATCTCGTACAACGCGAAAAAACAACCCTTTGCCTGTCTTGTAACTTGACACGCAACATATTGCGTAAGTGCTGCGAGTGATGTAATCTAACGAGGCGGGAGAGGTGGGGCTTGCTTCTAGACCAGAAAGTAAAGTGGGATTGGCTTTGATGCTGTTTTTGACTATGCAGGGATCGACTCTACCTTTATGCACGCCAAGTACCGTTTCGGATCTTGGCGTGGTCAATTACACACTCAGAATGGCCTCCATGTTAAGCTGATACGTATCTGGCACGTCCGATCCGACAATTTTATCCGCTGGCACTGTTGTTTGCTGAGCAAGGTCTAGCCGCATCGTAGGTAGGTGGCAACGCTTATTTTTGTCATAGACCACCTTTACGATAGGGGCAAGCAAATTACCTTCATTGAGTTCAATCACCACAGCAAGTCGACCGCTTTTCAAGACTACAAGAGTACCCACAGGATAAATACCAACGCAACGGATAAAGCGTTGCACCAACTCAGGATCAAAATGGTATTTGCTCCATTCAATCAATTTGCTCAGTACCCAATGAGGAGATTTACCCTGGTGGTAACAGCGGGTGGAAGTGAGGGCATCGTATACATCCACAATGGCGGCCATACGCCCGTAGAGGCTGATGGTTTCGTTGTTCTTGCTGAATGGGTAGCCGCTTCCATCATAACGCTCATGGTGTTCCATGACCACCCCACGACTAATGTCCGAAATATCGGAAGCCTCTAGAATCTCGCCTCCGAAATCAACATGTTGTCGCATCACAGAGAATTCTTCTTCTGTTAGTCGTCCGGGCTTGTTTAAAATCCCAGAAGGTACCCTGCTCTTACCAATATCATGTAACAAACCACCAATGGCCACTTCACGAATGGCATCACTCGACATACCCATGCTCTTACAGAAAGCAGTCACCAATACCGTAACCGAGACTGAATGCTCGAAGGTATATCGATCCATGGTGCGAATACGCATCGCTCCGAGCAGCGCGTCTTGGTTGCTGAAAACAGACTGCATCATTCCCTCTACCACGGTATCCAGGTGGTCGGTTTCTATCTGCCTTCCTAAGCGAGCATCCGCCATAAGGTTAGAAACAATCTGAAGCGATTCTTTCCTGATTTTATTTGCACGAAACCACTCCTCTTTGACTGGAACCTTCTGAATGGTATCAAAGCGGGATGGTGCGGCGGGCGGTGGCGGTGGTGTTACAGAGGCTTCTTCTATGCGTTTCTGCACTTCTGTGCGTACATCGGCAATATCTGTGCCAGAATCAGTATCCAATCCCTTCTCGGTATCGATATAGACTTCTCTTAGTTTGAGCGCAAGAATCTTCTCGATATCTTTGCCTGTCAATTTAAAACGTTTAAGCAAGAATGGGTGTTCCATCCACCCCATGTCTAGATCATGAACGAACATCCCTGCACGCAATTGACTGGTCTTGACTTTCTTAATCATGACAGATCCTGCGCTGGAATGGTGACTTCATGGCCACAGTATTCACAAGTTGCGTGGATGGTGCCATCCTGTCCCTCCGAGAACACCCAGATGGGGCTTTCGCAGCAATAATATAATTTGTGTTTCTTTAACCAATCAATGCACTTTGTTTTGTCAATGAACATCGCAACCTCCAACGATCATAGTGGATCATTTGATCCGCATTCCAGGGACAGCACCTCGATCTGGTGAGAGCAGAAAAAGATCTTTCCCACCTGGCCCGGCGGCCAGAACCATCCCCTCCGATACACCATAACGAAAGGTACGAGGGGCGAGGTTTGCGACCACGATTGTGAGTCGATCAATCAGGTCTGTGGTGGAATAGGCAGTCTTGATGCCCGCGAAAACAGTACGGGTCTCTCCTCCTAGATCCAACGTCAAGCGTAACAATTTATCCGCTTCTGGAACCGCTTCGGCCGCTACAATGCGTGCAACACGCAAATCCAAGGCGGCAAATTGTTCGTAAGAAATCGTGGGTGCAATAGGTTCAGGCGCAGTGCTGGGTACTACCGGAGTGGCGGGTGGTGTCGTTTCTGTGGGGGTTCGCGAGGCATGCAGCATCGCTTGTATCCGTTTGGGATCGACACGCGTTAAAAGTGGCTCAAAGGGCGCGATACCATGATCCAAGAGCGGCGTCTGACGGCTCTCCCAGGTCAGTGGTTGATCACGCAAGAACTGCTCGACACGCAGTGCAGTACGCGGCAACACAGGCTTCAAATAGACCATGATCACCCGAAACAAATTCAAACCCTGTGTACAAACCGCTTGCAATGCGGCTTCTTGACCGGCTTCTTTGGCCATGATCCAGGGTTTTTTCGCGTCAATGTACTGGTTGGTTCGATCGGCCAGGGCCATGATTTCCCGCATGGCCGATCCGAGTGCACGCTGCTCGTAATGTGCTGCAATGACCTCTCCGACCGCGACCGCCTCAGTATAGCGTTCCGGTTCTGGCAGTGTGCTACACAAGCGCCCACTGTAATATTTCGTGATAAAACCGGCACAACGGCTTGCGATATTCACCACCTTACCCACTAGATCCGCATTGACTCGGTTCATAAAATCATCAAAATTCAGATCGATGTCGTCAATGCCGTGGCCCAATTTAGCGGCGAAGTAATAACGCAGGTATTCAGGATCCAGGTACTCCAAGTAAGTACGTGCCTTAATGAAAGTTCCTCGGGATTTGGACATTTTCTGGCCATTGACCGTCAAGAATCCGTGGCAATAGACCGCCGTGGGTGTACGAAACCCTGCTGCGTGCAATTCAGCGGGCCAAAACAGGGTGTGAAAATAGGCAATGTCTTTCCCGATGAAGTGGTGCAGCTCGGTGCTGCTGTCTGTGCCCCAAAACTCGTCAAAAGACAGACCTGCTGTACGGTCACACAGGTTCTGGAAGCTTGCCATATACCCAATGGGCGCATCCAACCACACGTAGAAATACTTTCCAGGATGGTCAGGAATCTCAAAACCAAAATAAGGATCGTCACGGGTAATGTCCCACTCTTGCAAACCAGCGACAAACCATTCGTTGAGCTTGTTGAGGATCTCAGGTTGAATATGCTCGCAACTTGCCCAGGCCCGTAACCAGTCCGTCAGGGCAGGCAGACGGAAAAAGCAATGTTCTGATTCTTTTTCGATCGGTACGGCACCCGATACCGTCGAGATGGCGTTTTTGAGTTCTGTCGGGGCATAGGTGGCTCCACAGGCTTCACAGGCATCGCCATACTGATCAGACGCACCACAGCGCGGACATTCCCCCTTGATGAACCGATCGGGTAGGAACATTTCTTTTACGGGATCATAGGCTTGGCGGATGGTGCGGGTGGCGATGAGTCCCGCATCACGCAACCGACCATAAATGAGTTGGGCGTAGTGACGATTTTCTGGAGAGTGTGTGCTGTAATAATTGTCGAACAATACGCCAAAATCGGCAAAATCGGCCTGATGCTCTTGGGCCATTTGCTCGATCAACTGCTCAGGAGGAATGCCTTCCTGCTGAGCTCGTAGCATGATAGGGGTGCCATGGGCATCATCGGCGCAGACGTAGAAGCAGCGATGCCCACGCATCTTCTGGAATCGTACCCAGAGATCCGTCTGGATGTATTCCACCATATGACCTAGGTGAATCGGCCCATTGGCATAGGGGAGGGCGCTGGTGACCAAAAGACTTCTTGGAAAGAGTGACATAATAGGCATCTGAGGTGGGTACACTCTGTTCAGGATACTAAGAATTTTGATCGATTGCCAAAGGCCTATTTTACACCCAAAATCAGCCGCAGAAAAACAGTTGATGTTCATGTCCTTGAAGAGGTTGAACCATGCGTGACGTGTTAGAACGGGCTGCCCGCATCCGATTGCTGGCCTTTGACGTCGATGGGGTGCTGACCGATGGGCGTTTGTACCTCGCTGACGATGGCCAGGAATACAAGGCGTTTTGCTCCCGAGATGGTCATGGCATGAAAGCCCTACAATCCACCGGTGTACGTATTGCTATCATCACGGGCCGCACTTCGCAGGTGGTTGCGCGTCGGATGAAGGATCTTGGGGTTGTGCACGTCTACCAGGGCTGTCTTTCCAAGCATCTGGCACTAGCAACCCTCCTAGAAGAGACTGGGTGTTCTGCTGCCGAAACCGCTTTCGTCGGTGATGATGTGCCGGATCTGCCGGTTCTGCGACGGGTCGGGTTTGCGGTTGCGGTACGCAATGCCGACCCGATCGTCAAGCGCCACTGTCACTGGGAGACCCCCCACCGAGGCGGTCGAGGGGCCGCCCGCGATGTGTGCGATCTCATCATGGACGCTCAGGGCACCCTACAGGGCGTGCTTCGTGCCTATCTGGAGTTCTGAGGAACGACACACGCGGTAGGAGGGTGTGTGGGGTAGTAAAAAAGGTGTGGTTTTTTTTCTGCAATGGCCGATGTAAGGTGTAAGGTAGAGTGTAAGGTCTACCAAAAAGGTGCCTTGTGAACCGGAACATTGAACGAACGAAACTCACCCGTCCCCCGCTGCAGCTTGTGCTGTGTCAGGTGCAGTGGAGTGCCATCTCTATGATTGAAAGCTACATTCCAGCTATCCAGGAGGTATTCCGACGCAACGGTTTCCCCTTAGAGAGGTTCATGGAAATACCCATTACGGTGATTGGCCCTACGGGGATTTCGCAGAGGTTTCAGCAGAAATGGGAGTACAAGTCCAAGGATGAGCAGTGGTCTATTTTGGTCAATCCCGATGGTGTGGTGTTACAAACGACGAACTACGACCGATTCGATGGGTATGCCGAAAAACTGCGCCTTGCCGTTGATACGGTGCTGAAGGCAACAGATCATGACAGGCTGGGTGTTTTACGACGTGTTGGTATTCGCTATGTGAATCTTATCCGACCGCAAGCGGGAGAAGATTTTCGTGCCTATGTCGCACCTGGCTTTCATGGCCTACAAGAGGAAGGGGTGTTCCAGGCGAATGCTGGCCGACTACAATGCCAAATGGTTGGGGCGACACGGGTCGGTGCTAGGGCAGGTACGCTTGCTGTGCGTGTGACCCAGAACGATCGGGGTGAGGAGCTTCCTCCTGATTTGCTTGAATTTGCACCGTTGCGAACCGCTGTTTCCCGCGCTGGGGAATTGCTCACCATTGTCGACATGGATCATGCTTTGGAAGGTCGGTTTGATTGTGATGTCGACTGGATTGTTCAGAACGTCAATCTACTGCATACGCATCTCGAATCCGTTTTCTTTGAACACGTTGTTACACCGCACGCATGGGAGGTTTGGTCATGACTTCTATCACGTCAACCTCATCAGCCTCTCCCTTTTTTGTAGATCCGGTGGTGAGCAGTAGTGCGTCTGGTTGGGTGAGTGTCTCTGTGCACGGTACATTGTTGCGTTTATTTCACCCTTACGTGGTTGGTGCTGCTATCAGCGTGGCAGTGCTGTGGTCTTTGCCTACAGTGAGCGCAAGCCCCACCATCGCGGATCAAAGACATCCTCCGATACACGCTCCGCCCACTCTGTCGTCCTCAGTAGCAACGGTGCGATCGACAGCAGAACGGTTGCAAACCATCGGTCATGTGCTTAGTTTGAGCAAATCTGAACTAGCGAAAGTCATGCGAGTTGCACGACCCTCCTTGTATGACTGGCTCAATGGAAAGAGTGAACCGAGAGACGAGAACGCACAACGGTTATCCATCATTACGGGGATCGTGGAGAAGGTCACGCACGGAGATTCTCGGCACGTTTTCCCGCTCTTTGTTACAGAACCCATTCATCATGGGGAACCAAGCATCCTGGAATGTTTCCAGAGGGAGGTGCTCGATCGTGCACTGATCGAAAAACTGCTGGCGATGGCTTTGGATCTTACTGCACAACGAGATCAGCGACTTGCCAAGTTTGAGCGTGAGTCACGAGCCGTGCGTCAGAGTCCCGCTCATCGGGAAGCACTGTTGGATCTGAACCTGACCCTTGCGGAATGGGATCAGGTGTGACTCCCGAAGAGCGTGCCACCGTTTTGCGTAGTGCTGGTTGGCAGCAGGGTTCGGTCTTGCTGGAAGAGGACGTTGAAGGACTACTCCTTCCACCAGCACACCCCACGCTGCCTTGTCAGCCTGGGGATTGGTTTGTGGTCATCAGTCACACCTGTGACGTACTCCAAAGAGACTTGAAGAAAGAACCTGAGGTTGAAATACTCAGGCTGACTTGTAATCGGCCTAGCGATGCTACTACTGCTGCGTTGCAAGGGGCGCAACATCCCCTGTACATCCAGCTTGAACGAACACTCCAGGGTGTAAAGCTCTACGGCTGCATTCATGAACGAGCGAGAGTGCCGAGGGAACGTTTGGAGAATCGCAAACCAGATGGGACAAGGATGCTATCCATGGAAGATACGCGAGTGCTTGCCAAGTGGATCGGGCACCGTTACATCAGAGCTGCCTATCCAGACGCTTTCAATGATCGACTGAGACCAATGCTCAGTCAACTGAAGCAGTTCTGGAAATCGAACAGCAAAAAATTGCGTGCTGTCTATTGTGTCTTTGCTTATGGGGAGGGAGTAGAACTTCCGGCAGACGAACCATACGACGTAGAGTTCCTCCTGGTGCATTCAAGTGCTCTACTGACATCCGATGCACAACGGGTAGTGGCTGCTTTCGAGGCATTATGGACGTCGTGCTGGTATGTGTCGATCACAGCCACGTCGAGGCTGGATAGGGATTTCACCCTCCGCGATATGGATCGCTATACACGTTGGGATTTAGATCACCTGAGTTTTGCCGATCCGCAGGATGGCTCGCGACCTTCGATCAGTGCTGATTACCCATAGTAGCCAACCCTCAGATTCTTGTTCGGAATATCCAGAAAAACGTACGTTTTTAGCGTGTATCCGCTTCCAGGAACCTAAAGATACTCAACCCATGGCCCGTCTAATCAAACTGTTGGGATTGGTGCTTGCGACGGCTTTGAGTTTTTGGCTGTTGCAGACAACGACTCCCCCCCCTGAACAGGTGGCACAACGCATGCGCCACACCCGAGACCATTTTGCATCGCACTCGACAACCACCGTTGCTGATGCGCTGGGTCGGTTTCGCTATCGCGTACAGGCTGATTTTCTGGAGCATTTTCCGGACGATGACAGCACCGACCTAGCCCATCTCTACATTACCCTTTTTCATGAGGGGGAGCCTTCTTGGTTCATCGCAGCAGAAAAGGGACGGGTCAGTGCCAAAGGGGAGGAGGTGTGGTTGTTGGGTCAGGTGCAGATACGCCAACCACCTGGAACTGATGCATGGACACTCGATACTTCTGAAGTGCTGTTGCGACCTACCCTACAATATGCACAAACCGATAAGGCGGTTACAATCCGGCATCCGCAAGCCATCTTAGAGGCACTTGGAATGCGCGTCTATTTACGCGAAAAACGAGTGGAATGGTTGCACAACGTACGAGGTCGCTATGAACCACCGTCTTCTAAAGCATTGTCTCCTTAGGTGTGCCCTGTGGTTCTGTGTTTGTTGCGCAGCGCCCCCAGCTTTTGCCTTACAGACCGACCGTCAACAGCCGATTTTTATCGAGGCCGACCGCGCAGACATGGATGACCAAAAAGGCATCAGTGTGTATCGCGGCAATGTGACCTTGACCCAAGGTAGCATGGCGCTCCGGTGTGATGTGCTTACGGCCCACCACTCGCCACAAACCCGTACCCTGATCGATGCCGTGGCAGAAGGTGCCCCTGCCCATTTCCGACAAAAATCCTCCACGGAAAAAGAGGAGGTCGTTGCTACTGCACCGCGTATGGAATACCTCGTGGACAAACAGTTGCTGTATCTCCTAGGGGACGCCGAAGTTACCCAAGGCCGCAATGTCTTTCGTGGCAAACGCATTGAGTACAGCCTCAACGATGCACAGGTACATGCGGACGGCGCAGGCACCCCAGGAGGACGGGTGCGGATCACACTGCTGCCGCACGAAAAAGGCAACGGCCCCTCGAAAACAGGGGAGCATGAGGATCCCTCGGGCACCGCACGGTTCTTGCAGACAACTCCGCCAGCAGCGCCACAACAGGCCGAAAAACCATGAGCGTTCTGAGGGCCGAGTCCTTGGCAAAGGTCTACCGGAAGCGACGTGTGGTGGATGACGTTTCCCTGCGTGTAGAAAGTGGGGAAGTGGTAGGTTTGCTCGGCCCCAATGGGGCGGGCAAAACAACTTGTTTCTATATGGTTGTTGGGTTGGTGGGGAGCGATCAGGGGCGTGTTTTGTTCGACGAGTTCGATTTGACCGATCTCCCTATGCACGCCAGAGCACGGATGGGAATCGGGTATCTGCCCCAAGAGCCGTCGGTGTTTCGGAAGCTCACGGTGGCTGACAATATATTGGCCATTCTTCAGACACGGCGAGACCTGCCCCCAGAAAAACACCACGAGGTCATGGAAGACCTGTTACGTGAATTTCATGTTGAGCATTTGGCCGATCATAGGGGGATGAGTTTGTCGGGTGGTGAACGGCGGCGGGTAGAGATCGCACGATCGCTTGCGGCAGAACCACGGTTTATCCTGTTAGACGAACCCTTTGCAGGCATCGATCCCATTTCTGTGTTGGACATTCAGGGGATGATTGCCCATTTGCGTGATCGGGGCATTGGTGTGCTGATCACCGATCACAATGTACGGGAGACGCTAGGGATTTGTGGTCGCGCCTATATCATGAACCAAGGACGGGTGATTGCTGCAGGCGCTCCAGAAGAGATACTCGCCCATCAGCAGGTGCGTGACGTATACCTAGGACACCAATTCCGTTTGTAGCCGAGCAGGGTAGGGTTGAGATCCAACACTCCCCCTTTCCGACTGTAGTGGATTCAGCTCTATAAGAACCTATCAGAGGCGCACATGCAAGCTGTGCAGGAGTTGGGTGACGTATGAAAGGCACGTTTTAACCCAAGCTGGATATTGTTCAATGGCTTTTTCTGGCTCAATAAAATAATAGGAGGCAACGTCATAATCGATACCCGATTGTGCAAAAGGCGTATAATCAAGACCCTTACTTCTACTGCTGGTAATAAGGTTATAGACCTCGGTTAGACTCTTCAATTGCTCTGAATCTGGCGAATATCGTAGTTGAGCGGCTTTTAGCGCATTTTCCAACAATCGGTGATCATAAGGCGCAAAGCAGTATTGGTATGAAAAAGGAGGGTAGGGCATTTTGGGGGACGCATAGGCTATTCTTGCAGAGATACTCCGGTCAGTAATAATCGCGTGCAACGGATCGCTTCTCACTTTCTGGATTTCTTGTGCTGTTAGCCGCTCGCCAAATAATTGGCCACCCAGCAGAATGGTGTTTGTTTTTGCAACAAACAGAAATATTCCTATAAGTAATACCATCACCACCCTATCAAGATACGCATCTGATACCAAACTCCGTTTGTAGCACATTTCCAGGGCGGCCACCATGGCGACGCCGCTAAGTATAGTGATTACATAGTCATGCAGGCTCTTGTGATCGAGCATAAACCCATTGATTACTTGCATATTGGTTAATGCAAAGGTCATCACCGTCAAGGCTATGGCCAATAAACCTTCTCTTCCGATGCTGTACCCTCTTTTCATCCAGGTAATGAATAATATGGATAAAGGAACAAGGATCAATGATTGGATGGGTATAACCATGCGGTGAGTTTCTATATAATGATAGCCATAGCGTTTTACCATGGCTACACTATCACCATACATCAACAGCGCAGCGGCTAGATAGAGCATGGAGAATACAATATAAGTTACAAGAATAGAGAGAATTGTTTTGTTTAGAAACAGGTGTTCTCCTGTTTTGTTCACTGGTTGCGTAAGGATGTATTTGTTGATGAGATATACTATCAGCAAAAAGGCATAGCCAACAAACACAAAGAAGTGCAAGAAAGGAAGCGGCAAGAAAAGCACCCACTCTTTTTCCGTTTTCAATCTAAAAAAGATGGCTAGAGAGATGAGGAAATAAGAGAACTGCGGTTCAGGGGTTTTTAATATTGATGCATTATGCTGCGCGCCAGGTACAATGAGGAATTTCAGCCAATTGTCATTATAAAAGTAATCAATCAATGGATTTGTATGATCGAATAGCACAGAACAAAATAGAATAATGACGGAGTAAAGAATTGATCTATTTTCTGGAACGCCGAATGACAAGATAATCTTGTAGACGAGAAAAACCGTTACAGGCACAAGGATCAGATCGAAGAGTGCATTCAGAGACGAGCCGGGAATTCCCAGTTGATGGAACAAGTATGCGATGTTGCAGGAGAAATAGAATGGTAATTTTCTTGCAAAATCTACCATTTCGAACGACAAATAAGTTTCTTCATTGGGTGCGTTCAGATAGGTATCTGCGGTTGAGAGCAGAAAGCACACAATATGCGGAACGCTGTAGGAAAGAAAGATTCCTATGATCACGATGATCATGAATGTGTTCATTTTTACAGAGGCATTTGTTTGTATGTTCATTATCGTTCTCGTTTGTAGACGTACTCACCGTGGTGCCAAACCCGCCGCGTCTACAGGCATGCAGATAGGGTATTCTAATGCATTGCTTGGTCACGGAAGTTGCGTCACAATGGGTAGTGCGTACCCTGTGGCCAGCGTGAAGCGCGAATCTTCTTGTATCCTTTCGTGTCTGTGCATCCGTCGCCTAGTGCCTTTCATTATACTGTACGTGTTTTTTGGAATCCATCATGAAGAAAATAGCCATCCTGCAATCGAATTATATTCCCTGGAAGGGGTACTTTGACATGATTGCTGCGGTGGATGAATTCATCCTCTACGACGAGATGCAGTACACCCGACGTGACTGGCGTAATCGGAACAAGATCAAGACACCCCAAGGGGTGCAGTGGTTGACAGTCCCTGTGTTAGTAAAGGGCAGATATCATCAAAAGATCTGTGAGACCGAGATCGATGGCGCTGGTTGGGCCAACCTCCATTGGAAGACACTGGTACACAATTATCGACATACACCCTATTTTCCGGAAATTGCATCTTGGCTGGAACCTTTATACCTCGGTGAGTCGTTCAGGTACCTCTCGCACCTGAATCGCTGTTTGATAGAGGCTGTGTGTCACTACCTTGGCATCCACACCACAATCACCGATTCAGGGGAGTATACCCTGCTGGATGGAAAGACAGAGCGTATTGCGGATCTCTGTGTCCAGGCGGGTGGCACAGAGTACATTTCCGGTCCGGCAGCGCGATCCTATCTCGAAGATCAGGTATTCAGTGAGCTGGGTATCAAGATCACTTGGTTTGATTATACGGGTTATCCTGAGTACCCGCAACTGTGGGGAGAGTTTACCCATGGCGTGACCATTCTTGACCTGCTGTTTCATTGTGGCAAGGGGGCGTACCGCTATATGCGGTACGGTATACCATGAAACTTTCCATTGTTGCGACGCTGTACCAATCGGCACCCTATATCATCGAGTTCTATGAGCGTGCCAGTACCGCTGCCAGAGCACTCTTTGGGGATGAGTATGAAATCGTTTTAGTCAACGATGGATCACCAGATAATAGTTTGTCGATTGCTGTATCATTGATAGAGAAAGACCCTCATGTGATCGTGGTCGATCTTTCGAGAAATTTTGGTCACCATAAAGCAATGATGACGGGTCTTGCCCACGCAATAGGTGAGAAAATCTTTTTGATCGATGTTGATCTGGAAGAAGAACCTGAGTATTTGATCCGTTTTGCGCATCAAATGGAACGCGAATCCTGTGATGTGGTCTATGGTATTCAGGAGAAACGCAAAGGAGGTTGGTTTGAGCGATGGAGTGGACAATGGTTCTATATATTTCTCAGATTCTTCACAGGGCTTGCGATACCTGCCAATCTCATTACTGCACGGTTGATGACTCGGCGTTATGTAGAGGCTCTGCTACGTCACCAGGAAAGAGAGATATTCCTGGCTGGCCTCTGGTACATTACTGGTTTTGAACAACACGCTCAAACGGTCAAGAAGCATAGTAGCAGCACCACAACCTACACCCTTCGTAGAAAGATGTCTGTGCTAATCAATTCGGTAACGTCATTTAGCAATGCGCCATTGATCGGTATTTTCTACATTGGTGTATTGATATCGTTCTTGGCTGTCCTCTACATTGTGTATCTCGTGGTGAATTGGAGATTTCTTGCAACGCCCCTCAGTGGCTGGACATCGGTGATGGCATCTATCTGGTTGCTGGGCGGGATGATTATCTCGTTCGTTGGTGTCGTAGGGATCTATCTCTCGAAGATATTCTTGGAAACCAAACAACGTCCCTACACCATTGTGAGACAGGTTTATGCAAAGCGCCAACTTTGATCTGCTCAAAGAAATCTCCTGCTACTATGCAGACAAACTTGCACAGCATGGCGCAACCCCGAGAGGGGTGGATTGGAACAGTGAAGAAAGCCAAATAGTACGTTTTGAACAACTCTGTAAGATAATGCATGACACGCAAGTATTTTCACTGACTGATATTGGTTGTGGTTACGGTGCGCTGTTCGATTTTCTCGTTGCCAAACGTTCCTTGTCCTCTTATCTAGGGGTAGACATCTCGGAAGATATGATTCATGCTGCAAGACAGCACCACAGTGGACATTCTCAGGCGCAATTCATAGTTGCTGCCGATCCAACTACAATCTCTGACTATGCCGTTGCAAGTGGCATTTTTAATGTGCGACTGAATCGTAACGATGTGGAGTGGCTCGACTATATCCAGAGTACGCTGGATGTGCTGCATCGAACCAGTCGCTATGGTTTTGCATTCAACTGTTTGACTTCTTATTCCGATGAGGATAAGAAACGCGCTTATCTTTAACCCAAGTTGCCACCTATGACCACCATCAGAATCCTTCCAAGAGGTAATGGATTAATGTAGCCTTATAGTAATCAATCTATTGGTTGCCGATGGGGAAGTAAAATGGACGAGATGATTATAG
>CAIJYR010000220.1 GCA_903824965.1 uncultured Thiotrichales bacterium | reverse complement strand
CGCCGTGCTCGGTTGCCTTACGTTTTGTCTCAGCCCGCGATACGGCTGCGGACATCGACAAAACGTACGGCCCTCACGGCTACGCGGGGCTCGTCGCACTACGCTTCGCTCCATGTGCTCCTCGAGTGAATCCAACAAAACCAAGGCAAACAAATTCAGTCATACCCAGAAGATTACCTCTCCCCACCACATCTCCTTTCAGAAGAGGGGCAAGTTGAAAGTCAACTGCCTTCGGGCAAGATCATCGTTCAATGGACACGCAAAAGATCGTATCGGTTGCTCCGTGAGGCCCGGGCGCACCACGCCAACCATTGCCCAATCGGTCATAGCACACCAGAGCTTTCCGTGCATTCAAGAGACAAAGAGACGTATAACTGGTGGTCACGGCGGATTTTGTCCAAGGAATTTGGAAACGTTGGGTATGATCACGCACCTTGTTGTTGTGAGAAGCCATCAAGTCAAGAGAGTCCCAGGTTTGATCATCCTGCGATCGCCACAGCGTCAATCCTGGTCGCCCCCCTGTCAGAAAGAGTGTGCCATCGTCGAACCGGATCCATTGTGGCTTGACCGAACCCATCCCCTGTAAAGGGCGGGGCGTTGTCCAATGATGCCCTCCATCGAGACTTTCACTCCGGTGGTATTCCTGTCCAACCCCACTGCCGATTCGATAGACACAGGCCAGTGTACCTTCCGGTAGGAGGAGGGTGCTCGATTCGCTCGGCCCTTCTTCTGTGTTGGCCAGATCCCCTTGTTGGACCACCGATCCCCGAAAAGACCAGGTACAGCCGTTGTCGCGACTCACCATACCCCAGAGGGAATAGTGCTGATCGCCTCTACATCGAGCATACACGTTCGTCCATAGCGTTCCCTCCGCGAGAACCACCACATTTCCCCCCATCACCATGCGCAAACCACCGTGCGGATATCGGTCAACCTCCCTGGGTAGATCGTGGAATCGAATGGTATGACACGCCGTCGTAAGGATACCATTCCCTTTGAGTGTCACCCGCGTACCGATGGCAAAGGCAGAGTCGTAGTTATACTGCGACGTCGGTGCAAGTGCATAGGGCAGTAGGAGTAAGTCTCTCGGCCCTAGGCGAACGGAAGCGAGGGCATAGTCTGTGATCTCCGGTACCCAGCGCCAGCTACGTCCACCATTCCTTGATAGATAAGCTGCCGCAGGCCACACCCCCTGTGGCTGATCATGGGTGATGGCAGCCACACAGAGCACCTCCTCCTCGCCAACCGCATGGAGGGTAGGAAACCACAGATGTCCCGGGCGCTCATCCACACGCACGGGTGATCCCAACGCCGTTTCATCATTCATCGTGGCATATTTCCCTTTCAAAAGGAGGTATCTGTTGCTGTTACGCTAATCATACATGAACAGTCAAAAAGTGGGCATTCCATCCATGTAGCCTTAGATGTCATCGATCAGCGCCGTGGGCAACCTTGACTGTCCTCGGTTACAATGTGCGGTCGTCGCGCTCCCAGCACTCCTTACGAGGATCAGTATTAAGGATGTCTACCCACCACCATGATTTGCGCCACGATTGGACACACACCGAGGTGCTGGCTTTGTTTGCGTTGCCGTTTGGCGACTTGATCTACCGTGCACACAGTCTGCATCGCGCCTACCATGATCCAAACCTCTTGCAAATCAGTACCCTGTTGAACATCAAAACCGGCGGCTGTCCCGAAGATTGTGGGTATTGCGGTCAAAGTGCCCATCATCAGACGGAACTTGCCAAAACACGCCTCATGCCTCTCCAGGAGGTGCTGGAGGTAGCGCGTCAGGCAAAAACCAACGGCGCGACCCGATTTTGCATGGGGGCTGCGTGGCGTTCTCCGCAAGCGCGTGATCTAGAACCTGTCCTAGACATGGTGCGCGGGGTGAAAACACTGGGATTGGAAACCTGCGTCACGCTCGGTATGCTCACACTCGACCAAGCCCAACAGCTCAAAGCAGCGGGACTCGACTACTACAACCACAACCTAGATACCGCGCCGGAGTTCTATGGGCAGGTGGTGACAACACGTACCTACCAAGATCGCCTCGACACCCTGGCTCATGTTCGGGCACAGGGCATCAAAGTGTGTTGTGGTGGGATCGTCGGCCTGGGTGAGGATCGTTCCGATCGTGCGTCTTTGCTCGTACAACTCGCCAATCTTCCAGAACATCCCGAAAGCGTCCCCATCAATCTTTTGGTTCGGGTCGAAGGCACACCCCTCAGCGATGTGCCCCCCCTGGATCCCTTTGAATTGGTGCGCACCATTGCCGTAGCGCGGTTATTGATGCCTGCCTCCCTGGTACGTCTCTCTGCGGGACGCGAACAGATGAGTGACGAGCTGCATGCGCTCGGATTTTTTGCAGGAGCCAACTCTATTTTCTACGGCACCCGTCTGCTTACCACGACCAATGCCGCGCCCGACCGCGATCGAGCGTTGTTTGAACGCCTCGGTTTGCGCACCTTGACGAGCGAGTGGGACACACAACCGCACGCCTGTGCCATCGTTCCATGAAGGATTTTGCATCGGCACTTCTGGCGCGTCGTGCAAAATCGCTTTATCGCCGCCGATTGGTGTTGGAGGGGCCAACTGCGCCAGAATCCTCGCTGGATGGGCGGACGGTGCTTCAGTTCTGTAGTAACGATTACCTCGGTCTTGCGAACCACCCCCGCGTCGTAGAAGCTTTTGCCGCTGCTGCACGACACTACGGCGTAGGCGCAGGTGCCTCGCACCTCGTCACGGGTCATCGGACGGCGCACCATGCCTTAGAGGAAGAACTGGCGGTGTTGGTCGATCGTCCCCGTGCCTTGTTGTTTTCCAGTGGGTACATGGCCAACCTTGGGGTGGTGGGTGCCCTGTTCGGACGACACGACCAAGTGTACGAGGATCGTCTGAACCATGCCTCTCTGCTGGATGCAGCCCGCTACGCAGGGGTGCCACTGACACGTTACACCCATGCGGATCCAGCCGCCCTAGAAGCCTGTTTGATGCGCACGAAGCACAAACACGGTGATCAACTGGTGATCAGCGATGGCGTCTTCAGCATGGAGGGCGATTTAGCCCCGCTCTCTGGATTGGCGAGCGTTGCGCAGCGCCATGGTGCGTGGCTGATGGTGGATGATGCTCACGGCATTGGTGTCCTCGGAGAGGGTCGAGGAACACTTGCCCATTGTGGCCTTGGCATCCGTGAAGTGCCCATTCTGGTGGGGACACTTGGCAAAGCTTTGGGTACAGCGGGTGCTTTTGTGGCGGGTGATGAGACCCTTATCGAAACGCTGATCCAAGAGGCACGTACCTATGTGTTCACCACGGCCACGCCCCCTGCTGTCGCGGAAGCCACCCGTGTTGCCCTTCGTGTCTCAGCAGAGGAATCGTGGCGTAGGGAGCATTTGCACGTCTTGGTGACACACCTTCGCACAGAGCTTGCCGCATTGGGTTTGCCACTGTTGCCCTCGATAACGCCCATCCAACCCCTGATCGTAGGGACGGCTGCCAAGGCACTCGCTGTCAGTGAAGCATTGTTGGCACGGGATATTTTGGTCACGGCCATTCGTCCGCCCACGGTGCCTGAGGGTACGGCACGGCTGCGCATCACACTGACTGCCGCGCATACCCTTGCACAGGTCGATCGGCTGATCGAGGCATTGGCGCAGATTGATGCCTGTAGCCTTTGATAAACCCCTTTGCCTGTAGCCTTTGATAAACCCCTTTGCCTGTAGCCTTTGATAAACCCCTTCCCGTGGGGAAGGGGCTGGGGGATGGGGGTTTTTGATCTTGATGATCTTGAATCCTGAAGAACTTGATCTTGATCTTGCTAACATCAATTCAAAACCAGCCCCTTTTCTTTTTTTAGCACAAAATCAAAATCTTTGCTTGTATCTTCATCATTGATTCTGTTAGACGAATCACTCGCCTTTGATCAAGGCAGCCATGAATCGGTAGCTGTCTTTGGGTGTACGTACCATGGTGTCATAGTCAACCCGCACAATGCCGAAGCGTTTTGATAAACCAAACGCCCATTCAAAATTATCGAGTAGACTCCAGCAGAGATAACCCTTGACAGCGCACCCGTCCCGAACAGCCCGTCCGACTGCTGCAATATGCTCTTGGAAAAACCGAACCCGTTCTACGTCATGGATCTCGCCATTGACATCTACCCGATCGTCGTAAGCCGCACCATTTTCGGCAATGTAGACGGCTGGATTGCCATAGTCCTGTTTGAACTCCATGAGCAAATCGTAAAGACCATCGGGCTGCACGGGCCATCCCATATCTGTTTTGCGATCACAGCGTGGTTCTCCCCAGCCCACGCCAAAAGGACGGGTCGCATCGTGTTTCATCGTCATGCGTGAATAATAATTGATCCCAAGCAGGTCAATCGGATACTGGATGGCGGCTTCATCCCCAGGCTCCACGATGTCCTTCATTCGATCCGCCAACAAAGCAGGGATACGACCACGCAGCAGACCATCTAAGGGGACACGGTTCCACACGGCATCCCAACAGGCAGCGGCCGCGATGTCCTCCGGGCGCTCTGAGTGTGCAACACAGGGGGAAAGATTGAGAACCGTACCCAAGGTCAATCCTGCCCGTTCAGCGGCAATGGCACGCAATGCAGCGCCTTGGGCTAGATTTTGGTGGTGCAGTGCTTTGAGGATACCCACCTCGCCCAGGCGATGACCAGGCGCATGATCACCAAAGCCGTAGCCTAAGATGGCCACGACACTCGGTTCATTCAGCATCATCCAATCAGGGACGCGATCGGCTAAGCGGCGTGTGGCTGCTTGGGCATATTCTGCAAACGGCCCCACGATCCCACGACTGAGCCAGCCGCCCTGATCTTCCAAGGGTTGTGGTAGATCCCAATGGTACAAACAAGCCATGGGACGAATACCAGCTTCTAAGAGATCGTCCACCAGGCGATCATAAAAGTCGAGACCCCGCCCATTGACTGCACCACGCCCGGTGGGTAGGACACGCGGCCAAGCGATAGAAAACCGATAGGCGTTAAAACCAGCCTGGCGCATGAGCAGAACATCTTCACGCCAACGGTGGAAGTGATCACAGGCACGGGCAGCTGTGCTGCCGTCCTGGATTTTACCGGCGGCGGCAAAGGTATCCCATACGCAAGACCCTCGGCCGTCTACGTCGAGCGCACCTTCGATCTGGTAGGCAGAGGTGGATGCGCCCCACAGAAAATCAGCTGGAAAATCTGAGGCAGAGAGGGTTGGCAATGTCATCATCAATAGTCTCCGAGAAATCCTGCCCTTCAGGGCGGGGATGAAAGGAGACGGTTTTTGGATAGCCGTCTTTTCGTCCGTCATTAAGGTGCCGGTCTTTCCCAGCTGTCAGCCCTTATGGGCCTAGTGACACACACCGCTCAAGTATCGAACGGTGTAGATCCCCTCGCTGCCAGGTTGCAACGCAGCTTCGGTTCTTGCGAACCTTGCAGCAGACCGTTTCGTAGTTACCCGAACCTTGTCTGTGCCTCTGCCGCTTTCAGAGCTTGGAGTTGAGGAAGCGCCCCAAGGGGCAAGTCTTGTACTTCGTTGCAACGTAGCCACAGTGCTCTGTGGCTTAGGCTGGTCAACCCCAGGCTTGCTTTCACAAGCCCCGCCTTTAGGCGGGGGTG
>CAIJYR010000219.1 GCA_903824965.1 uncultured Thiotrichales bacterium | reverse complement strand
ATGTCGCCAATTTTTCGCTCCCGACGGCGACTGGGATGTCCCAGTCGGGTATCGCGAAAAATGGCGACTTCCCTGTTCCACTCCGACGGGGCAGGGCACGCCAAAGGAAGGTGTGCCGTCTGGTGGTGGTAGCGATCCATCACCACGATTAGGGTAGAATGCCACCTTCCATCGTGGGAGGCACACTTGGGCATGTTTCATTGCTTGTTTACTTATGTGTAATCTTGTGGTCGAATACGTTGGTATGCGGTGTATCGTGCGCTACTGCGAACGTCCATCGTCTGGTGCCGATCCGGCAACTTGGCAGCCTCCTAGTTGGTGTGGGGCACTGTCACATCTTCAGCAGAAGAAGCATGACAGCATCTGGGCCAGGATGCTGGCAAGGAGGGAGCTGCTGGCGGATCATGGACAACTTCGCTCACCAGACCATTGGAACACAGAAGGCGAGTTACCAGATCAAAAACATTTTTATGCCATCAAGGTGGATAAGATTCGTGCGTATGGCTGGTTTTCCACATGTCACAGAGGTGTTTTCTACATCAGCCATTTCTCTTTTAAAAGTGGCCAAAAGCTTGCCTTGGAAGACATCCGTCGCGTGCACACAAACTGGCGAGAGATTGAAAGGCAACCAGAATGACCGATTTCCTAGAACGATGGGCCAACGATCGCCCTGAGAACGCCAGACTGGTCGCCCAAGAGCGGCTGATCGCAGAGACGGCAGAGGCGGTTTGGGCTGCTCTAGAACATGCGGGTGTTACCAAGACCGAACTGGCTGATCGCATGGGTACAACAAGAGGCTACATCTCACAGGTGCTCGGTGGGTCGCGAAATATGACCCTGCGTACGCTCGCAGACATCTGTCACGCTCTGGACTTGAAGCCCACCCTGACCATCCACAAACCGCACAAAAAAACCACTTGGGAAACCATCCCATCGGATGCTGTTTGCAACGACCGAGGAGCAGGTAAGATTATCTACCTAACGGATTACCTTGAGAAAGTAGCCTGAACCATGAATCGAGAGATGCTCGATAGAGCCATTCAGTCGATCAGCATCCATGCCGTTTTCCTACGCAACAGCCGTGTGCGCTGCAAAGAGGATTTCCTGCCTCCTTTTATCGAGACAGACGTCCATCTGACCACTCAGCATCGATTCGGCCCAATCGGACAAATGAACGTCATCAAGACAACAGAGTCCACGTACGGAATCGCGGGCAGGTTTGTACTCCTGTACTTCGAGGCAGGGGTGCGGTTGGTCGGGGATGTAGCACTGAAAACCGCCGTGGACGACAATAGCCTTCCTGACGATGCAGTGTACGTCGAAATAGAAGCCGAGTTTTGTGCTCACTACCGCCTCTCCCCATCCGCCGATCCAGAAGAACTGATCCCCGCTTTGGAAGAGTTTGGCCGATATAACTTGGGGTACCATGTTTGGCCCTATTGGCGCGAATACGTACAAAGTGTTTGCACACGTATAGGAATCCCTACCATACCCATTCACATGTACCGTATCCCACAGACCTCCACCCATACTGTGCAACAGCCTGGTTGCCCGACGCTTGATGAGCACCGCATGTCAGTAAATCCGACACAATAGGTGCATTTCTCCCACATCAGTGGTACGCTTGTCCGTGATCCAGGCCGATCGGTACTGTGACGTGCTACCACCCATGCAAAGGGTTTCACTGCACAGGACACACAGGCGATGTCTCGTGTCTTCAGGGAGGATACATCGGCAGGGCTATATAGACACTCATACAAGTGAGGCACTGATGAGAATAAAAAAGTTTGCTCAGACGATTATCCTCTGTACTGGTATTACCCTTTTGTTATCCGGATGCCTACAGGTGCGTGATAGTTATTCATCCGACGGACGCAAAGCCTACGCAGTCAGTTGCAATGGCATCACAGGGAGTTGGGATCAGTGCCAAGCCGCTGCGGGGAATATTTGTGGCACAGCAGGATATGATATTCTCGATCGTAGTACAGACAGGAATATGCAAGCCAGACTCACTGGTGGCGGTGCATCTGCTAGTTATAATGAAACGAGAAGCAATACACGCTCCATGTTGATCGCTTGCAAATCGGCACCATCCTCTTCAGCAACAATGCTCCATTGATTGATCGCCCTGTAAACCCCATGTGTACAGT
>CAIJYR010000218.1 GCA_903824965.1 uncultured Thiotrichales bacterium | reverse complement strand
TGAGGTACACGATAAGGCCGCTAATGACAGCAGGGTTTTCGCTCAAAAAAGAAAGGATGAGGTCTTGCATGGTGTTCTCCAATTTTCCCTCTCCATCCAGGCAGAGAGAGGCAGGTGTGAAGTTGCATTTAGTAAAGACATTCAGGGGTGAGGTTGAGGTTTTGTGATGCGTACATCCGAACGGCCAAATCCCTGGCGCGGTAAATCCCCACTTGGTAAAGCTGTGCCCTTCGAGCGGCCTCTTGGGGATTGCTCCACTCCTTCCCAAGGATGCTCATGAGGCCAACCAATGCGCCATCGACAATAGCATCAAGGCATTTGTCAAAAAGGAACCAGGGCACCGTTTGCGCTTCTAGTGAGGGATTGACGATGACTTCGTACTTGATTGACCGTGGCCGTGTGAGATTGGGCGATGGGTACAACTGGATCACGCTGTCCCGCATGATTGTAAAGAAATGGGTCGGTGTACCGTGGGTGTCGCGCCACCGTGGGTAATACTCGGAGAGTTCCCGTTCTGTGGTCTGGGTCAATTCCACGCCGTTGTAAGTAACGTATTCAATCGAGAGGACATCAGCCTCTGGATAGGGGCCAATGTCGATTTGGTTGACCTTATTGCGGAGGGACGTGACCTCCTGGGCCTCTTTCCAGAGGTGTGCTTTCTCGCACAATTCGCGAGTAATCCTGATGACCTCGCGATCGATGAGCAGATAGGGGCATCCAGGCACGTAGGGAGCGATGTAGGTTCGGAATGCTGAAATGTCCTGTGTGCCCGATGTGCCCATGGTCTATGCCTCTGCAAGAACGCCCTTGAGCCAAGAAGCGCCACGGGGATTGGTGTCGTGGATGACGCTGAACGGATAAGCCAAGGCCCGACGGGATCGGAGGCCTTTGGCGAGTGCGCCGGTTGCGTCGGTCGTGTCGAAGGTGGAGAGGGCGATGGGTTTTGCGCGTGCAAGCCGTTCGACAAACTTGCGCTTGACCGTCACGGGGATGCCGCGTGGGAGCCATGGGAGCTTGTGCGTCCCTGCACCCTCGCCGTTCACCGCACAGAATACGAACTGCTCTGCATTGGGGTCAGTCGATTCGTGGATCATGATTTCGACGGGTTCTTCCATGAACCGCAGGGTGGCCAGCTTCTCCGTTTTTGCCAATTCATTGCTGCCCGCCGGATCAATGATGCCCCCGTGTTCTGGCAAATCTCCTGTGGAGGGCAGGACGGTTTCGGTGGTCTGGCCTAGGGATTGCTCCATGGGTTCCATGGAGCGTTTGTTGCGGACGATGGTTTTATCGTTCGGATTCATGGTTAGCTGACCTGTGGACGGGTGGGGATTTCCATGATGCTGACGGCGGCATGGGTCATGCCAGTGGTGTTCCAATTGCTTGCACCGAACGTAAACGTACCGGAAAGCGTAGATCCCGCTTTGTGGACGGTGTAGGCAAAGGGTGCAACCGAATCCGGAAGGGACGGGAAATCGGGTGCAACGCGGAAATTGCCAGCGGAGTCGAGCGCCTGGCTTGCCCCCGCGTACACCGAAACGGTACCGGATGCGTTGATACCCCAGAGCACGACATTGCCTTGATTAGCCAGCAGGGTAATGGCTGCGCCAGTATTGCCATCGAGGGTGGGTGTAGTTCCGCCGGAGACTTGGGTTTTGGCGTAGGCTTTGCCATTGATGGCGTAGTTGAAACCGGATGATCCGGTGGAATAGGTGGTGGCACCGCCAGAGATTCCGGTCAAACCGGAAACCCCGGAGGAATAATTCTTTGGCATTGTTGATACTCCTCTTGCTATGGTTAGGCGGCGGCGATGGATGCGCCATCGACGAGACGGCGTAAGACCACGGTAATGGTGAGATGTCCAGTACCAGCGGCGTTTGCGCCTGTCGATGCGATGGCCAGCTTCTTGCCGTTTTCGATCACGGTGCGTTGTTTGGCGACGCTTGCAGTGAAGAGATCGGAGGCTTGGCTTGCGGTCAAATTGGCGATGGCCTCGCTGTAAAGGAGGGCGGGGCCGTAGACGTTGTTGGTGGTGATTTCCAGATTGGTTGCGGTCGTGACCGTTCCCGAATCACAGGCAACGACGATGTTCTCGATGTACAGAGCGCCGTTGGCAACACCTGTGAGATCGGCCCCTGCGGTTGCAAACGCATTGGCCGCGACCGTTTTCTGGACAATCAGCCAGGGAAGTCGCCATTTTTCGCGATACCCGACTGGGACATCCCAGTCGCCGTCGGGAGCGAAAAATTGGCGACATGCCGTGCCTTCGGCGCCCGCGC
>CAIJYR010000217.1 GCA_903824965.1 uncultured Thiotrichales bacterium | reverse complement strand
GCTTGCGTTCTGGACTGGAAAAGACGCTAACAAAATAGATGCGCTATTCCGACAGTCTGGCCTCATGCGCGAAAAGTGGGATGAAAAACACAGCGGCGACGGGCGTACCTACGGGCAGATAAATATCGACAAGGCCATTGCCCTTGTAGCCCGTGCCGCCGGAGTGCATACGGAGCAGTTGACCAAGCACTTCAAAGGGGAGGAGCAGGGATGAGCCTACCCACACCAAGAGAGATCAAGACTGCCATCAATCCATTAATGTTCTACCACCAAGAGCTAGGTATAGGTATTGCCTTGCTGAAGGCCAGTTCTGATGGGTGGAGCCAGAACGTCCGGTGCCCCTTCCACGACGACAGCACCCCTAGCTTTGGGGTCAACCTCAAGAACGGAGCTTTTAAGTGCCATGGTTGTGAGGCCCACGGCGGCAGTGTTCTTGACTTCTACATGGCACGCCACGGCGCAACCCTGGACGAGGCGCGGGCCGCGCTTGCCAGCCAGTGTGGGGTTTCCAGTACCGACCAACACCAAGAGGCCGCACCACAGAAACCTGAATCTGCAACTACGGACAAACCAGCGCCTATCCCAATCTCCGATGACATTGCCAATACCGCACCCAAGGAATACCCAACGCTTGGGAAACCATCGACAGTTTGGCGGTATTTCTCTCCTGAGGGCCGCCTTCTGTGTTTTGTCTATCGTTTCGACAAACCCGATGGTAAAACGCTTCGACCCTGTTTCTGGGACGGTTCCCAATGGCAATGGAAAGGAATGCCTGAACCACGACCACTCTACAACCTGCACCTTCTGGCCAAGAACCCGGATGCCCTTGTAGTCGTTTGTGAAGGCGAGAAGGCCGCTGATGCCGCTGGGCGAATGCTACCCAATGCCGTAACCACCACCTCAATGAATGGTGCCCAGTCTCCCTCTAAAACGGATTGGTCGCCACTGAAAGGTCGCCGTATTTTGATATGGCCGGACGCTGACGCACCAGGGGAAAAATACGCCCTCAAAGTAAAGAGTCTCGCTATCGAGGCTGGTGCCGCTGTGGTGTCCATTCTGCCACCGTCTGCGTTTGGCGATGCCTTGCCCAATGGTTGGGATGCCGCCGATGCTGAGGCTGGGGGCTTGTCCGAGAAGGCACGGGAGGTGATTGCACAGACAGAGGCATCGCTTTCCACCAAGGTGCACGAAGAGGCACCAAAGTCCAAAGAAGAAATGCCTAAAGCCCCAGAGGGGTGGAAGCTGACCACCCGCTGGGTGTTTGAAGAGAAGGAAAAAGCGGATAGCACCGATTATCAACCCGTTTGTGGGCCGTTGTGGGTTGTTGGTCGCACCAATGGTACTCATGGGGAATGGGGGCTTGTATTGGCATACTATGACCATAACGGCCATCAGAAAAGACAAGCTATTCCATCGGCAAGATTGCACGAAGATCCATCCATATTGGCGAAAGAATTATCAAACCTTGGACTACGGATCATTTCTGGAAAAGAGCGGCGGCTGCTGTCGTATCTGTCCTCGTGGGACATAGAGGAGCGGATTTTGTCCGCTCGCCGATTGGGTTGGATGGAGAACAAGGCTGGGCTACTTTCGTTTGTATGGCCCGATGCAGTGACGGCACGTGGAGGGAATGGCGAGGTTATCTATCAACCTGAGCGTTATTCGCCAACGACTAGAACTGTGCATAGCAATGGCACGTTAGTCGATTGGCTCCATCAAGTCGCCACTCCTGTTTGTCAACACCCGCCAATGCTGTTCGCTTTGTGCGCTGGCCTCACCCCTGCGTTCTTGGCGTTTGCGGAGGCGAGCGATTCTTTCATCATCCACTTTTGGGGGAAGACCTCACGCGGCAAAACCACCCTTGGGCAGATCGCAGCATCACCCTGGGGCTGTGCCGCTGACCCGAACGACGCGCCGAGTCTCACCTTTGTACGGCGATGGAACCTAACCGGCAACGGGTTGGAAGGTCTAGCAGAGGCACACAGTGACCTCCCACTGATTTTAGATGAACTGGGTAGCGCCACCATGGGGGATATTCGCCCATTGGTTTACCAACTGAGTGGTGGCCAAGGCAAGACTGCCCTCACTTCTGCGCGGGAAATCAAGGAGCCTCGCGTATGGCGAACCATTGTGATCAGCACAGGAGAGTTGTCCCTGCACGCTCGCATGGAAGACCCCGATGGTGATGGCCTCAAGACTCGCATGGTCAAGGGAGGGCTTACCCACCGCGCCCTGGATGTGGAGCTTTCAGACATTGCCAGTGGGGTGCCCGAAGCCGAGCGGGAGGGCGTTGTGTCCGGTATCAAGGTGGCATGTGCGAGGTTCTACGGGACTGCTGGCCCTGAGTTGATCAGCAGGATGGTGGAACGGTTCGGTACTACGTCCGAGGTACGGATTTACATCAACACCAGGATGGCCGCATTGATGCCCTACCTCACCACCAAACCGTTGCCAGCAGAGACAGCGCGAGCGGTACGACGGTTTGCATTGATTGCCGTTGCGGGTGAGTTTGCCGCACAGGTTGGATTGATTCCGACCACACCGGAGGTTGTTGTGTCCGCCGTGCGTGAGGTGGTTGATGCTTGGTTAGGTGTCAGTGGCGAAACAGACGACACCCGCATTGTAGACAGCGTGCGGTCATTCATCCTGCGCCATGAGTCTCGGTTCCAATCGGTCAGTATGGAGTTTGCCGTACCCAACCGCGTTGGCTACGTCAATCACAACGACGGGCTTTGGATGTTCACCGCCGAGGGACTCAAAGAGGCTGCACCAGGCAATGACGTTGTGACCATCGCCAGAGCGGTCAGACGTGCTGGGCACCTGCACAGTGATAGTGACACACACCTTGCGTATAGAGCATACCTTGGTGATGGGTCACGTCCTCGGTTGTATGCCGTGAGGAAAGCCATCGTTGACGGCGAAGAAGCGGAAATCATCGGGTACCCTGATATGTCGGTGGGACGAAGTGGGACGCTGGGACTAATAGTGAAAGAACAACAAGATACGCTCGTCCCACATGCTAAACATAGGTGGGACGAAGTGGGACGAAACCACACAAAAAATGTCGTACCCATCCATCGCACCAACTTTACGTCCCACTCGTCCCACCTCGTCCCACTGGCAAAAACAGGGGTGGGACGTACTCAACATATTGATATAAAAGGCGTAGTCCCACTCGTCCCACCTATTTTTCCAGAAACAGGGGGTACCGAAGATTTTTCGGACTCAGACCCCTGTGGGACGGCTTCCGAAGACGAGGGGGAGGAGTTCTAAATGAAGGCACAAACACTAGAGACGTACTGCCCTGGGAAACGCTTTAGCTCATATTTTTTATGTGAACAGCCAATCAGCGTCTACCGCAAGTACGGACGATGGGCAAAAAAGGACTGGTTCGCAGAGGAGAAAACCGCCCGCACATTCCTGACGCTCCGTACCCGTGTCATCCGCTTCATGGACGCTACGAGCCTCAGGCCATCGACAGCATCCACGGTGTTGTTCGGGCAGGTTGGTACTCCCCTCTGCTTCGACCACACCATGGTCTGGATCTGGTTCGGGGTGTATGTGGTCACAACGGAACCCTACAAGACAGCCCTCAGTGCCGGAGACCCAAAAGAGTGGGCAGCACAAAGAGGCTGGTCGTGTGTGCAAGCACCACACCTTGGAATGTGGAACCCACTCGACACCACCCTTTATCTGATGAGTCCGCCACGCAGAGGAACCTCCGATCTGAACCCAATACTGGATTGTGCTAGGCACTATTGCCGACGATACGGCGACGTGAGCCGCGAGGTAGACATCACAGAGGAGAACTTTTGATGAAGGCACACGCAGTGCTGGCCGACCTGACCACCCGTGGTGTTGCCCTTCAGGTTGAAGGTTCCATACTGAGGGCCATCCCTTCTGGGCGACTGACCGACGAACTGCGCCAAGCCATCCGCACGCACAAGACCGAGTTGATGGTGTTGGTGGCCGCCAATGACGTGGGCACACCGCACCACCGAGGCATTGCAGTCCTCACCCGACTGGCCGCACAGCACCGTCACCCGCTTGCCGACCTCTTGGACTGGTACACGGGGCAGGTCGAGGACTTCGCAACCATGCCCTCAGAAGAGGCCACATTCATTGTGGGCGACTACCTCGCACGCCGTGAGTTGTACTGGCGCACCTGTTGCCGCAAGGACGAGTACAGGCCGCTCACGC
>CAIJYR010000216.1 GCA_903824965.1 uncultured Thiotrichales bacterium | reverse complement strand
GTCTTCCCCTCCTTCAGCGCCTCCAGTCCTACTTTTGCCTTGAACGCCGCACTGTACACTTTTCGTGTCTTTGCCTCACTCATGACTTGGAACCCCCCTCTTTCTCTGTGGACATAGCTTAAACCATTGTCCAGTTTTTGGGGTCCACTTCACGTCTACGACAACCAAAGCGCCATGCTTTTTGTACCCGATCGCTGGCTTTCGCTTGGCTGCCCTGCGCTCCCTACAGAACCGAGATGGTGTACCATTGGCTGAAATAGACCGAACGGGCCCACCACAGAGTCATCGTACCATGTCCCCTCACGCCCCCCCCATTGCCCTTTTTGCCAACCATGACAGCCCTCAAATACAAGCACTCGCCCCCTTGATCGAAGAGTGCGGAGGACAACCGCTCGTCTTTGACATCCAGCTGGGTGGGCCTTCTGTACCGCGCTTCGTCATCGATGACCAACGCTGCCTCTGGGACGGGGTCGACCTCAGCGGGGTACGGGCCATCCACATTCGTTGCACATCCCCCAACACCTTGCCTACGGTACCGGCGCTCACCAACGCCCGTGGCTACGCACAGTGGTCGGTGGACTACCTCAAAGAGCAGGAATACCAAGCGGCAGTCTACAGTTTTTTTGAGGAATTGGCCGCACGGGGCAGTCTGGTGGTCAACCGTCTTACCAAGGGGTATCCCGATCACTCCACCAAAGCACAGTTGTACCACTGGCTTCGGACAAACGGGTTTCGTGCGCCACGGACACTGACGACCACCGACCCCAATGCGTTGCTACAGTTTCGTGCAGAAGTCGGGCGATTGGTCGTCAAACCGGCGATTGGGGTTGGATCGACACGCGAAGTCCAGGCAGCGGATCTCGAACGACTCGCAGAGGTGAGCCGCTGTCCGGTGATGCTCCAAGAGTTGATCGAAGGCGCGACCATCCGTGTTCATGTCGTTGGGAATTCAATGGTCGCGGCAGTTCGGGTATACTCTGACAGCATTGATTCTCGCACCGCACCGGAACGGTTCGAGGAGTGGCCCATGCCGCCCGACGAACAGGAAAGAATCGTCCGTGCTACACGCGGGTTGGGACTTTATTACGCCGCTTGGGATATGATTGTGAATGACCGAGGAGAACATGTATACCTCGATTGCAATCCAGGTCCCTACGTGTTGTGGGTTGGCGAGCCGTACCGTTCTCGGGTGTTAAGGGAGCTGGCCCGTTTCCTTGTTGGATTCGCACGAAACGACGGTGGTTGTGAGTAACAGAGACAGTGCTGGATTCTTTGTAGGGCACAGTTCTGGCATATACCCCTCTGGATGTTGGCTGTCCACGTTTGTCCAGGCTTTAGGAGCAGTGGCTTCCCATGCACGCAACCATTGACGACAACCACCTAAAAGATCTCATGAAGATCGCCCTGATGGAGCTCCTGGAAGAGCACCCGGCGATGCTCCGTGGTCTCATGGCTGAGGCACTGGAAGATATGACCACCGATCGTCGTCCTCCCAGGGAAGAGCGCGACTACGACGAAGACGATTTCCCACGTCGCCACAGCGCACGCACACCGAGATCCCGCGTGGAGGCATCTGCAGCGTTTGGGGATGTGGGGGAGGCCGGTCACGGGGGGCATCGGTTTACGGATGCGGGAGAGGGTGTGCGCCGAACGAGCACGGGGCCCACAATGGGGTTCTCGACCCCCAATCCAGATACCATGGCGGCCTCAGGACGTTGGGGGGCCGAGGCCCATGCCACGGAAGTACCCCCTATGGGATCGACTGCGTCCGACTACGGGACAGCCTTTGGAGCGGATCCGTTTTTCAGACCGCCCCCCACATCGGGTGCAGCGCGTGCGGGCAGGGTTCATAACCGTGCGGGCAATCTGCGCCCTGCGAGTTTCACAACAGGGGCCGCCTACCTGTCGGAGGGCTTTGAGTTGATCCTCCACGGGGGTCTTCGTCGTTACGTGGTGTTGCCTATGGCCACGAGTGTACTCTTGTTCTCGGTGGCGCTTTGGGTGGGTATGGGACAATTTGGTGCGTTTGGCCATTGGGCGCACGGCTACCTGCCGTTCTGGTTGGGTTGGATCGAATGGCTGTTGTGGCCCTTTTTTGCTATTGCTCCGGTTGCGATCATTTTTTACTTCTTCACACTGGCCACGAACATCATCGCCGCTCCCTTTAACGCATTGCTTGCAGAAAAAGTATCACGACAGATGAGTGGGTTGCCTTTAGGAGGCGGGCCTGGATTCGGTGCTGCCTTGTTACGGGTGCCCTCGTCTATGAAAGGGGAATGGCGCAAATCGGTTTGGTTTGTCCTGCGCGCTCTGGCTCTGCTTGTGTTGTTCTTCATTCCACTTCTCAATCTGTTGGCACCGTTGGTATGGGTCTTATTCGCGTCATGGTCTTTGGCCCTGAAGTACCTGGATTACTCCGTAGCCAACCAGGATATGGAGTTCGATGAAACCCGAGCACTCGCGGCGGAAAACCGCTGGTTGGTCTTGGGTTTTGGGGTATCCGTGCTACTCGTGACCATTGTGCCTGTGCTCAATTTTGTGGCCATGCCTATTGCAGTCGCGGGCGCTTCTGCGCTCTGGACAGAACGCTTAGCACTGCGTCGCAATAGCACGGTTTGACATCGATCGAACCGGTGACAATGCGTAGCCTAACGAGACTCCCTTCCTGATGTCACACCGAGCAGAAGTCACTGACACCGTCTCCGTGCCTGGGTTTGATGCCCCAGGCAAGGCTCCTCTCATTTTGGTGGTGGATGATGATCCTGCCATACGCTTATTGGTGCGGCATGTGCTCACGGAGGCAGGGTTTCGCATCGCTGAGGCAGAAGATGGTCATACCGCTCTCACTAGGTTCTCTGAGCTTCGTCCTGATCTCTTGATTCTAGACGCGCTCGTACCCGGTTTGGACGGATTCGAGATCTGTGCGAGAGTGCGTCAACTGCCCTACGGTTTGCATGTTCCCGTGCTTATGGTGACTGGCATCAATGACACGGTGGCGGTGGCACGCGCCTACCAGTCAGGAGCCACCGATTTTTTGCCGAACAAACATGAAAACTGGATCTTGCTTGAACACCGAGTGCGCTACCTGTTGCGTGCTGGGGAGATGCTCTGTGCCTTGCAACACAGTGAATCGCAGCGACGGATACTGTCGCTCGCCATCGAACAAAGTCCCACCTCGATTGTGATCACGGATGCCGATGCCAACATTGAGTATGTCAACCCCCGTTTCTGTGAAATCACCAATTACGAACGATCCGAGGTCATTGGCAAAAACGTGCGATTGCTGAAGCACCCCGATACCCACTCTGCGGTTCACCGTGATATGTGGCAAACCCTCATCGGAGGAGGGATCTGGCGAGGGGAGATCTGTAACTGTCGTAAGGATGGTCAAGCCTACTGGGTGTCGCTGATTACCTCTCCCATCTATGGTACGCACCTTGGAAAAAGCAAAATCGAACATTTTTTGTCCATCCAAGAAGACGTAACGACACGCCGCACACAAGAGATACGCATCCGTCATCTTTCCTATTTTGATCCGACTACTGGCTTACCCAACCGACGATCTCTCAGAGAGCGACTTGGGCAGATTCTGTCACATGTCGCATACCCACAGACCCTTACGGCGTTGTTGCTGTTAGACCTGGATCATTTTAATCGTATCAACGATACTTTTGGTCATCGTGTGGGCGACCAATTGTTGCAGGAGGTCACGTTTCGTTTCTCAGAGCTTCTGAATAAGACAAAGAATGTTGCGTATCTTGACGAAGATCGTATTCATACCGTTGCACGCATTGGTGGAGATGAGTTTGCCATTGTGCTCATTGAAGCCATCAATGCAGATCGAATGGCACAGATAGCACAACAGTGGTTAGATGCGCTCTCGCGCCCCTTTCTCCTGGAAGGTACCGATGTCATTTGCAGCGCCAGCATTGGTATTGCGGTGCATCCGGTCGATGGGAGTGATGTAGATACGTTGTGGAAAAGCGCGGATACTGCATTGTACACTGCCAAAAACAGCGGCCGTAACACGCATCGTTTTTATTCGCATGCCGCGAATGAATCGGGGATGCGTCGTATGCGCCTGGAGAGCCAGTTACATCGCGCATTGGAACGGAAAGAACTGGTTCTTTATTATCAACCACAACTGCAGTTGCAAGGAGAGGAGCGCATTGTTGGATTTGAGGCGTTGATACGGTGGAACAATGCTGAAATGGGCCTAATCTCACCTTTGGAGTTTATTCCCATCGCCGAAGACAATGACCTCATTATTCCCATCGGGAATTGGGTGTTGGAGACGGCGTGTCGTGCTGCGGCAGCGTGGCAGGTCTATGGTGATTTGCGGGTGGCCGTGAACCTTTCTGCTCGTCAGCTTCGCCACCGATCCTTGCTTGAGACAGTCACGCAGGCACTGGAATCCTCGAAACTCCCGCCACACTGTTTGGAGTTGGAAATCACGGAAAGCGTCATCATGCAAGATGCAGCGACGACAGCGCGGCTTTTGACAGAACTCAAAGCCGTGGGCTTGCATCTTGCCATTGATGATTTTGGGACAGGGTATTCTTCCCTGAGTTATCTGAAGACCTTTCCCATTGATACCTTGAAGGTGGATCGATCTTTTGTGATGGATGTCGGTACGAGCACGGAGAGCACCCATATCGTGGCTGCGATCATTGCCATGGGGCATGGATTGGGTCTTCAGGTGGTTGCGGAAGGGGTGGAGGAAAAGCATCAACTGGAGTTTTTACGGGGGCAAGGGTGTGACCTGATCCAGGGGTATTTGATCGGTCGTCCTTTGCCCGCTGCAGAGTTCCAAACTTTCCTTGAGCGTTGTCGAACCTGATCGTAACCCCGATCGTAACCCCAATCGTAACGGTATATCCTTTTTTGGTCGTTGTGCAGAATGGAGACACTGATGATAAAAAAAACCATCCTTGTATGGGCATTAATCGGGATATTGGCATCCTTTGCTGGGCCAGCAAGTACCGCAGAAGAAGGCTCACAAGAACCAAAAGCTCCCAACAGCGAAGTGCTTCAAACACCATCCACTGCTGCAGTGGCTGATCTGGCGCAAGCACGCAAGGATCTGATCGCGTCGAGCGATCGGATCAAAGCGTTGGAGCAGCAACTCGCAGCCCTCGAACATGAGATGGCGGACGTACAACACCGCAATCTAGCACTCCAAGATGCCAGTGACATGGCGCGGGAAGACGTCGACCTGATGCGTGCCGAGATGCAGCGGTGCACAGGCGACCGCGCACACCTCGACGACCTGGCAGTACGGTATCAGATGAGCCAAACACAGCTCTATGATCTCCGGCAACAAATCGGCACGCTGGAAGCATCCCTAGCGACTGTGACCCGTGATCGGGACGAACTCCAATCCAGCTATGATTGGATCAAAGCACGCCAATCCAGTTACGATAGGATCAAAGATCGCGGTGTGGAACACAGCCATCAGACGGATCGCCAGTAGCTATGGACAATGGAGAGAAAGAGTGTAGATTAGCACCTCTTTCGGCCCCCCCTGGTTTTTTCCAGTCTTGAGGATCCCATCCTGGGTGCAGGACAACGACCACTATGTTAGATTTTAACGACACTGAATTGCAACTGGTTCAAGAACTTGTCGATCGACGCTATGGGTCGCCGACGGACATTCAGCCAGTCACTACCGAGCTACGCCTTCATCCGGAAGACCGTGAACTGGCTCCCTGTGCCGGTCTATACTGGGAGGGTCGTAATGCTACTTTTTTGGTTTGTAAAACGTGCGTAGAACGTTTTCGGTGTTTGTTTTTTTACCGAGCACGCAGCCAGTATGGTACGGGTGTGCCTGAGTACGACGACCTCAAGACCTGTGTCAGCCACCTCCTACAGGTACAGGCCGATCATGAAGCGATGGGTGGAGAACAACCCTAGGGTGCTGTGATCTCCCGCGTGGGCGCGAGTGATCCAACAGAACAAACAGTAACAGTGAAGGAGAGAGATTCTAATGCCTAGAAATGCTTTCTATGCACAATCGGGTGGTGTAACGGCGGTGATCAATGCCTCGGCTTGTGGTGTCATTGAGACGGCGCGTCGCTACCCTGATCGCATTGGCAAGATTTATGCGGGACGTAACGGTATCATTGGTGCCCTGACAGAAGAACTGATCGACACGGGTGCGGAATCCGATGCTGCGATCGCGGCGTTACGCCATACCCCCTCCGGTGCCTTTGGATCTTGTCGCTACAAACTGAAGGGACTGGAGCAAAGCAAAGCGGAATACGAACGCCTCATCGAGGTTTTTCGTGCGCATGATATTGGGTATTTCTTCTATAACGGTGGGGGAGACTCGGCCGATACGTGTCATAAAGTTTCTCAGTTGTCTGAGAAAATGAACTTCCCGATTCAGGCCATTCATGTCCCGAAGACCGTGGATAATGATCTGCCGATTACGGACAATTGTCCTGGGTTTGGTTCGGTTGCGAAGTACATCGCGGTTTCTACGCGGGAAGCGTCTTTTGATGTGGCGTCTATGGCCAAGACCTCGACAAAAATCTTCGTGGTAGAGGTCATGGGGCGTCATGCGGGTTGGATTGCGGCTGCAGGTGGACTTGCATCGTCGTTGGATACCGAGATTCCCATTGTTATTTTGTTTCCAGAAGTCCCCTTTGACGAAGCACGGTTCCTGGCGTTGGTGCAAGAAAAAGTCACCCAATACGGGTATTGTACCATCGTGGTATCGGAGGGCGTGCGCAACGCCTCTGGCCAGTTCCTCGCAGAGGCTGGCGGGAAGGATGCCTTTGGTCATGCACAACTCGGTGGGGTAGGGCCAGTCATTGCCTCCCTGGTGAAAGAACGGCTAGGGCATAAATACCATTGGGCAGTTGCAGACTATCTGCAACGGGCAGCGCGTCATTTGGCATCTCGTTCTGACGTAGAACAGGCATATGCCGTGGGTCGTGCTGCCGTGGAGTTTGCTGTTGCGGGTCATAATGCGGTGATGCCAACGGTGGTACGCACTTCGGACGAACCGTATCGCTGGGAAATCGGCATGGCACCTCTTTCCGAGGTAGCCAACGTCGAAAAGAAGATGCCTATGGATTTTATTACCCCGGATGGTTTTGGGATTACCGAAGCATGCCGTCGTTACCTGCAGCCTTTGATTCTAGGGGAGGATTATCCACCCTACGAAAATGGGCTTCCACGCTATGTGCGGCTTGCCAATGTTGCTGTTCCTAAGAAGTTGCCGATTTTTTATATGAAGTGATAGGTGCTTGGTGATGTTTATACTTTCTCACGATGGGAGGCTTTGAATGAGTTTGACGTTTGCATTGCTGTGTGCTCTAGTCGCTATCGGCTATGGCCTCCACTCGCGACAGTGGATTCTGTCTTTGCCAGCAGGCAATGAACGGATGCAGGAGATCGCGGCTGCGATCCAAGAGGGTGCGCAAGCCTATCTGAAACGGCAATATACCACCATTGCCATGGCGGGTGCCGTTCTGTTTGTCATCATTTTCCTTATGATCGGGGCTGCTCCGGCCATTGGTTTTGCCATTGGTGCCATCCTGTCAGGTCTCACAGGGTTCATTGGAATGAACATCTCGGTGCGGGCCAACGTGCGTACCGCTGAAGCAGCTCGCAACGGTATCGATGCTGCCCTGCAAGTTGCCTTCCGTGGGGGTGCCATTACTGGATTGCTGGTCGTCGGTCTCGGACTGTTGGGTGTCGCTGGCTATTATGCCATCCTGGTACACCTCTTTGGTCTGGACACCATGCACGCCGTTCATGCGTTGGTAGGACTGGGCTTTGGTGGTTCTTTGATCTCGATTTTTGCCCGTCTTGGCGGTGGTATTTTCACCAAGGGCGCAGACGTTGGCGCAGACTTGGTCGGCAAGGTAGAAGCCGGTATCCCAGAAGATGACCCGCGTAACCCCGCTGTGATTGCCGACAACGTCGGTGACAACGTGGGCGATTGTGCAGGTATGGCCGCCGATCTGTTCGAGACCTATGCAGTCACCATCATCGCCACGATGTTCCTCGGTGCTGTATTGATCAAAGGCAATGATTCAGCCATTGTTTATCCGCTCGTGTTGGGTGGGCTTTCCATCATTGCGTCCGTGGTAGGGACTTTCTTTGTCAAGTACACAGAAGGTACCAAGATTATGAACGCTCTGTACAAGGGTGTGATTATTTCTGGTGGCATTGCTGCGATTACCTTCCTGCCAGTCACATGGTTCATGATGGGCGGCACTGTTGGTTACTCCTGGGGTGCCATTTATGGTGCGGGTCTGATTGGGTTGGTTTTGACAGCGGTCATCGTGGTCATCACTGAGTACTATACGGCGACAGAATATGCTCCGGTACGTCATATTGCTGCCGCCTGCACCACGGGTCACGCAACCAACATCATTGCTGGCCTTGGTGTGTCCATGAAGGCTACTGCACTGCCGGTGCTTGCTGTCTGCTTGAGCATTTGGGGTGCCAATGCGTTTGCGGGTCTCTATGGTATTGCCATCGCTGCAACGGCGATGCTCTCTATGGCGGGGATGATCGTCGCCCTGGATGCCTTTGGGCCGATCACCGACAATGCGGGCGGAATCGCCGAAATGGCACACTTGCCCAAAGAGGTGCGTAACATCACTGATCCGTTGGATGCAGTGGGCAATACCACCAAGGCCGTGACGAAGGGGTATGCCATTGCTTCCGCTGGATTGGCAGCTCTGGTATTGTTCGCTGACTACACCCATGCACTGATGGATGCACATCGACACATTACCTTTGAACTCTCCGATCCTGCGGTGATCATTGGGTTGTTCATCGGTGGTCTTGTGCCTTACCTGTTCGGTGCCATGGCGATGGAAGCCGTGGGTCGTGCGGCTAGTTCCGTGGTGGTGGAGGTGCGTCGTCAATTCCGTGAAATCCCTGGCATTATGGAAGGTACGGCGAAACCGGATTATTCCTGTGCGGTGGATATGCTCACCCGTGCGGCCATCAAAGAAATGATGGTGCCTTCTTTGCTGCCCGTGGTGGTGCCCGTCCTGGTCGTACTACTGATCGGGCGGATGATGGGTGCGGATGCCGGTGCTACCGCGTTGGGTGGTGTTCTGGTGGGTACCATTGTCACGGGGCTTTTCGTCGCCATCTCCATGACGACTGGCGGCGGTGCTTGGGACAATGCCAAGAAGTACATTGAAGATGGTCATTACGGCGGCAAGGGTTCAGAAGCTCATAAAGCGGCGGTGACAGGTGATACGGTTGGCGATCCCTACAAGGATACGGCTGGCCCTGCGGTGAATCCGCTCATCAAGATCATCAACATTGTTGCGTTGCTGATCGTGCCCTTGCTTGGCTAATGGGCTGGTGAGTTAAACAAAGAAGGCGACCCGTTGGGTCGCCTTTTTTGTGTAGATTTTTTAAGGAGGGGTTGCTTTAGCCGCCGATACGACAGCGACCAAGGTAGACCTTTTCGAACAGTTGCTTTGACCAATGCAGTGCAGGAGTGCCAAACACCGCACTGCGTTTCGGGTCGCGGAACACCAGGATACCGTTGTCCAACGTATCGACCACGCAAATCAACTCTCTGCGGAAGGTATGCTCGGTATATTCACCGCGCAGATCCCCCATGAGATTGCGTGCCAGCGTGTGTCCCTGCAGATCGGCCAAATGACCTTGTTTCGGCATCCAGTCCGGCCCTGGGAACGTGCCCGCATCCCCCGCCACGTAGACACTGCCCTCAAAGCCTGGCACCCGACAGTGCTCATCCGCACGAACAAAACCAGCCGCTGACAAAGGCAAGCCACTTTTGGCCACCCATTCTGGGCCGGTCATCCCAGGGATAAAGACGGTAAGGTCACTCTTGATATCACCCCCCTCGGTCATCACCCGATCCGAGGCAAATCCCTTGAGTTTATGACCGAGATGCCCACGAATACCACGTTGCTCCATTTCACGCATCAAACGACCCATGGCTTCTGGCCCTAGGCGTTTACCCGGTTCCGCTGAGGGGGTAAAAAACACGAGATCGAAACGATCACGACGCCCCTGCCGCCGCAATTGCGTGTCCGTGATCAACAAAAATTCAAACAACGGCCCACCGCGCATCGCAGAGGGTTCGCTTGGATTTCCGGAAAAACCAAACGCAAGTGTGCCGCCCTGCAAAGCATTCAACCGATCGCCCATGGCAGCCACCGGCGCATAACCCTCACAAGGAAGGAAGGTATGCTCAATGCCCTGCAGTTTTTTGAGATAACGCCCACCCGTAGCAATGACCAAACGCTCGTAGGCCATGTCTCCCGCCGAAGTCTGCAAGCGATGCGCACCTGGATCCAGTCCAGTCACGCTTCCTTGCACGTAATGCACCCTGTAGCGACGAAAGAAACCAGCGAGCGGAACAACAATGTCACGCTGTGTGCGTAACCCCGCAGGTACCCAAATGAGAGAAGGGTGATATACCATCGCTGGTTGCGGTGCAACGAGGGTAATGGGTACAGTACACCCCTCTTTGCGCAGTGATCGAATGGCAGACACACCGGCAAAACCAGACCCTGCGATAAGGATGTGCTTCATCAACGTCTCCGCAAAACCCGGCCATCACAACGGGTTTAGATCATCCGCCAGCGCCAAGTATTCCAAACGTACTCAGACTCTTGATCACAGAATGGAAAGCACCCTCAAAGGGATTAGCAAACAAGAACCACATCGCAAAAGCAAGAATAATAAAAGGAAAATTACCCATAAATCCAGTAAAGATGAACATATCGGCCATCAAGGTGGGTCGTGATTCAGGGACGCGCACAAGACCTTCGATGGTTTTGTCGCAAATCAAACCACAGCCAACGGAAAATCCAACACCCGCCGTCGCCAAGATAATGGAGACACCGAGCATAGTCATCCCATAGATTTTCCCAATCATCTGGGGTGTCACATCGTACAAGTGTTGTGTCACTTCTTGCATCGTAGTCGCTCCTCTCAACAATAGTGGTGATCTGGCCAACGCAGATTCAGAGAACAACAACGATCGACACTGCTAAAGAGCGAGCGATCGCCTTCTGATGAGTTGTGCATTGGACGCAAACGCTACAAATCAAGTCAAGGCACCGAGTGCGGTTTGTAACGCGCCTATAAAGGGGTTTGCAAACAAGAACCACATTGCAAAAGCAAGAATGATGAATGGGAAAGATTCCATCAATCCAGCGAAAATAAACATATTGGCCATGAGTACAGGACGCATTTCAGGCTGACGCGAGAGACCTTCCAGTGTTTTTGCACAGATTAAACCCCAACCAATCGCAGAACCCAAACCAGCCGCCGCTACAATCACAGATACGCCTAGAGCAGTATAGGAATAAATCGCCGAAACCATATCAGCACTTATTGGGTGCGCCATTCTATTTCTCCTCAACAAGGTAAGAGCACTTTAGGGGTAAATCATCAGCAGGGGTGCTTGACGAGGCTCGTCGCAAATACCGCTGCCCTCGCACCAAAGCAGAAACCAGAGCAGTAGAAACCAGTGCATTCTTGCGGTTTCTCGCGAAGCCTACCAAACGATGGCATTCTACGATACCATGCCTGGTTCAGCAAGTTATACCCACGGATGGCACGATGCCAGGCTAGGTACGAAAAGAGTAGCCCGACGCACTATTTGGCTGTCAAAGAGGTTTTTTGTTCCCGACTTTTGCAGGATTTCGGGGGAAGGAAACTGAGCCAGGTGATACGGGTGTAATATTATCCAAACGATTCCCAATCTTGGTGCACCATGTTCGAGATATACGCCATAGTATCGATGCAGTATACCCCTCTCGTCGCAGTACAACCCATCTTTCAGAGGGGCACCGTCCTTTGAGCCAGCTTCCCCTTCCGGGACAAGTCGCTGACCTCGTGGAGGATAGTCGCGTGATTGCCGCCGTTTGCCTAGAAGATCGCAAAGGCAAGCTGCGTATGCTCACCGAGGCGGGGCGCGAGATCAACATTTCACATCGACAGGTACTCCATGTGCAAGGTCTTTCCTTGGATATCTTGCAGAATCGAGAGACCCTGACACGGATGCTCCAAGCCCGTGCAGCGGCTCGTGAGGCGCTTGCGGCCACGGTGGAGATCACAGAGCTTTGGGAGATACTCAAGGGTGAAGACAGTGATTTCTCCATTGTCGATCTGGTCGAATTGCTTTTTGGCAACGCAGAAGATGATTCGATCGCGGCGATGTTGTCTGCCCTGTACCGCGATCGGGTATATTTCCGTAGCCGTGGTGATCTTTTTCATCCCACGGATCCCGACACCGTGGCCGCAATCCTCACGCAGCGTGCACGCGAGGAAGAGAAAGAGGCGCGTGCTAAGCGCCTCACCGCTTGGGTACGATCGGTTTGGGAAGGTCAGCCGTTGCCGCAGCCCTCTGAGGCACCTGTACTCATAGAGATGCTGAAGGATGTAGTACTGAACGGGGAAGAAGCAGCCTCGCGTGGACCCGTGGTAGATACCTTGCGTGCGGTGGGTCTGCACAACGAAAACGACGTGTATTTTCAGTTGTTGGTTCGCATGGGTGAGTGGGATCGCAACGAAAATCTGCTGTTGTTGCGCCTAGGGACACGCCAAGCCCTTTCCCCAGAGGCGTCTGCAGAGGCGGAACAACTCGCACAAACGATACACTGGCCTTGGCAAGAAGAGCCACGAGAGGATCTGACCGACAAGACGATCTATACCGTCGATAGTGCGAGCACCCAAGATGTGGACGATGCCCTAAGTCTCACGGCACTCACCGAGGGATGGGAAGTCGGCATCCACATCACCGATGTGGCGGCCGTGATTCACAGGGAATCCGGTATCGATGAGGAAGCACGTCTACGTGCCACCTCGCTGTATCTACCCGACCGCTACATCCCGATGCTGCCGCCGGTTCTCTCCGAAAACCTCTGTAGCCTGACTGCGGGTGCATTGCGTCCTGCCATCAGCCTCTTCGTCACGGTCAACGCGGAGGGCGCGGTTTGCGGTTGGCGTTTCTCACGCACGCTACTGCGGGTTGCCCAACGCATGACCTATGATGCAGTCGATGCAGTATTCGCGGAAAACCGTGAAGAAAGCCAGGATTTGCCTTGGCACCGCTTGCTAGACATTGCACGGTCATGGCGTGCAGCACGTCAGGCGGAGGGAGCCTTGTTTCTCACCTTTCCTGAGGTCAGTGTCACGGTTGACGCCGAGGGAACCATCCAGACAGAACGCTTCGACCGAGAGAGAGATTCTCAACTCCTGGTCAGCGAGATGATGATCCAAACCAACCATCTGGCTGCAACGACCTTAAGGGATGCGGGTATCCCCTGCCTCTACCGGGGTCAAGCGGCACCGCGTGAACGACTGTTTGAAGGTGTGCTCCCCGACGACCTTTGGATCAACTACCGCCAACGCATGTTGCTGTTTCGCGCTGAGAACAAAACCGAGCCAACGTTCCATCATGGCCTTGGGTTAGATGCCTACGCCATGACGTCTTCTCCGCTGCGACGCTACACAGACCTCATCAACCAACGGCAACTGACCGCCTACCTCACAGGGGAAGTACCGCCCTACAGCGTCGAAGATCTAAATGCTATCCTTGCTGCCCTTGATCGCCCTGTCTCGCAGTCCTCGCTTTTGGAACAAAATCGACGCCGTTTCTGGTTGCTCCGTCAGCTCGAAGAACAGCGTGGCATCGAAACCATGGCATTGGTAGTGGCTATTTATGGGCAGCGAATCCAAATTACACTGCCCGAATGGATGCTAGAAACAAACCTCTCTGCCGGAAGCAATCCCGATTTGCAGCCAGGCCAATGGCTACAAGTACGTGTCACGCGCGTACAAGCCATGGAAGACATTCTACGGGTGGTGGTTGTCCGCACACAGGTGACTTAACATGTACAGACTCCCTCGGAAAACAGCCTGTCTTTATGCGCCGATGGCGTGGATCTTGCTTTTTCTCGGTGGTTTTGCCATCGCAGGTGATCTGGTGCAGCAGCGACAGGTCTTTCACGAGGCACGCAATGCCCTGGCCGAGGGAGATACGCACACCTTCAAAAGCCTCTTGCCCGGTTTGGCGGAGTATCCGCTCTATGGCTACCTGATCTATGACGATCTCAAAAGTCGCCTCAACGCAGCTTCGGACAGCGAAATACAGGCATTTTTGAGCCGCTATGCGGATCTTCCCGTGAGCGGACTCCTGCGCAACACCTGGTTGAAACACCTAGCAGAGGAGGAACGCTGGGCTGATTTTTTGGCCAACTATCGGGAAACACAAAGTACGGCATTGCGTTGTCTTCATGTGCAGTCGCTGTTTGCAGCCAATGAGGTGCCGAATGACGAAGAACTCCGATCTTTGTGGTTGGTTGGCAAAGATCAACCTCAAGAATGCGAAGACCTCTTTGGGGTATGGCACAGTCGCGGGGGGCTCACGAATGCTGCCCTGTGGCAGCGCGTCGTTCTGGCGTTTGAGGCAGGCAATGTCGATCTGGCTGAACGGATCAGCCTGTGGTTGCCTGCGGTGGATCGTAGCTGGGTGCAGATCTGGGCGCGGGCGCACCAAAACCCCCAGACCGGATGGAATGATCCAGCACTCAGCGCAGACACTCCACGCGCCCGTGAGGTGCTACGACATGCCATCCTGCGTCTGGCACGAATCAGTGTTTCTGCTGCGGCCGATCGATGGGAAGGCTTGAAAGGGCGCTATGTCTTCAGTGCCAGTGAACGGTGGGAAACAGAGCGGGGCATTGCCCTGCGTGCTGCCCTCGATCGTCATCCTCGTGCGGTGGAGTGGTTGAGCCGCCTGACCGCAAGCGATGCGGAGGTGCGTCGTGCGCGGGTGCGGGCAGCCCTGTGGTGGGAAAATTGGGCTGCGGTGCTTCGGGGGGTGTATGACCTCAAACCCTGGGAGCGTACCGCAGATCGGTGGCGGTATTGGGAGGCTCGTGCCCTAGAGGAGACCGGCGATCCTGCAAGGGCACGCGAAATCTATCGGGATTTGGCGAGTCACCGCAGCTACCACGGTTTCCTGGCGGCGGATCGTATCGGCCAATCGTATGCGTTCCATTACCAGCCGCTGAACGCGACCGAAGAAAGCATCGCTCGTTTTGCGGCACGACCTGCGGTGGTGCGTGCCCACGAATTGCTGCTTACCGAGTACCTTGCCGAGGGACGTCGTGAGTGGGCTGCCGCCATCACGGGGATTGGGCAGACAGAATTGGCCGCAGCCGCGCAATTGGCCGCCCGATGGAAATGGTCTGATCGGGTCATCACGACCCTGGGGGGGCACAGCCCAGAAGACGATGATCTCGTTTTGCGTTTCCCGCTGGAGTACCGTGATCAGGTGGTGGCACGATCGGCTGCTTTTGGTGTATCGCCTGCGGTGGTCTATGGCGTGATCCGCCAAGAGAGCGTTTTTATGGCGGATGCCCGATCCTCTGTCGGGGCATTGGGATTGATGCAACTCATGCCTAGCACGGCCGCGCAAGTGGCCAAGGGTCTGCGGGTTTCCTTTGCAGGGACAAGCGATTTGCTCGACCCGGAAGAAAACATTCACCTTGGGAGTGCTTTTCTCGCTGATCTCGTCAAACGACAGGGCAGTGTTGCGCTTGCCGCTGCTGCCTACAATGCGGGGCCTGGTCGCGTCAAACAATGGCGCCCCCCCTCAAGAATGGCCGCAGACGTATGGGTGGAGTCCATCCCCTTTGACGAAACCCGCCGCTACGTGCGAAGTGTCCTGACCTATGCGACCATTTATGCCTGGCGTTTGCAACAGTCTACAGGTCGTTTGGCCGATGGTATGCCAGCGGTTGAACCCTGATGTTTTGTTGTACTCCGATGTGTAGCTTGCGCCACATAAAATATGCCAAGCGCCCCATAAAATGACTGCCTGGTTTCCCGATTAAATCCCTCCCCGATGAGTCGAGGAGGTGCTGGGGGAGGGGTTGATCTTTCGACTTATCCTCTTTTTATGTAGCTTACACTATAACTCAAAATCATAAGCCATTGCGCCATAGACTTTTCTTATGCTTTTCTCATACCGTAGATTGTTCTCTTTTTCCTGCACTCCTTGCGGAAGGAATGCAAACGGACTGCCCATAAAGAGTTTTCCTGCTTTCCTGTTAGTAATATCCCGATTGCCGAAATTAGTAAAACAGACACGTCCGAAATATTTGCTCTTGTGTAACTGATCCAGGCCAGCAAGCTTGCTGTTGTTCTCATCAAAGCCATAGCCTAGGACGTAGACTGTCTTTGAACCTTGTATCGCTTCCCGAGATCTTTTGAGATCGTCTTGACTTTCTGATTTCTTGTCAGAATCGATGCGGATGTATTTTGAAGCCTCGTAAGCCATATTCATGGCCGTTACATAGTATTCATCCCATGGTGTAGTGGTACCTTCCTCGTTCTGCATTTCATTTGCAAGAGTAGCAGGGATTTCAGTAGGTATTAGTTCATGCGCGACATACGCATCATTATGAATCTTTCCGTACAGGTGAATGACACGGTATGCCAAGAATCTCTGTATCTGATCCTCATGCCCCCTAAAAATATCAATCGCACACAATCTTGTAAACAAATACCGTTCTAAGGAAGTGTCATAATTGAACGTGATACAATGGAACCTGTTTTTAATAAGATCACCCACCGATTTGCAATTATAAAGCAACGCCTGCATGAGAAATCGTATCCAATCGCCTTTCGGTTTGTCCAGCGCGCTTTTGTAATCTTCTATGGCATCATTGGCGCTTTCTCTTGCGTACTGTGTTTCACACTCAAGAAGCACCCAAGCGACCATGATCTTTCCAATGGCTTGCAAAGTTGGATTCTGCTCTAAAAAAGAATCGATCTTTATTGGATTGATTTGCTGAATGCGAGTAACGAGATCGTTGCACTCGCTGATGATTTGTTTCTGATAATAGGTAGGTGAGATATGGCGGCTATTGTATTCGTTCTGGAAATACTCAACGCCTAGTGGTATTCCAGGGGGGTTCTTAGAGGATTCTGCGATATAGATCGCCTTGTTGTACACTAATTCGATTAGTTTCTCTCCTGTTGGATATCCATAGTGGGTACTCGCTCCAGCGCCGAGAATGAAAACAGTTTCTTCATTCAGCATGACATATGCTCCAACGCTCGATTAACTTCACAAACCCACATCTTTAGTCGTATGGTTCTTGATCATCTGCTCACGCACATAATCGCTGAGCGATTTGGATAGGGTAACAAAATCAGAAGGAATCATCAGCACCGTTGTACTGTTGTTCTCTGCGCCTACTTCTGCGATCATCTGCATCCGTCGCAATTCTAGCGCAGCAGGGTTCCCTGCCATTTGCGCCGACGCCAGCGCAAGTTTCACTGAAGCCTCTAGTTCGGCTTCTGCCTTGATGATTCGTGCACGTTTTTCTCGGATGGCCTCTGCCTGCATCGCCATGACCTGCTGCATGGCAATGGGCAACTCAACATCCTTCATCTCAAACCGTTCTACCTCGATACCCCACTGCGCGGTAGAACCGGCAATGCTTTCTCTGAGCAATTCGTTGATTTTGTCACGCTCTTGCAGCACCTCATCGAGATCATGCTTGCCAATGATGCTCCGAAGGCCCGTCAACGCCAGTTGATAGACGGCCGTTTGTGCCTCTGAAACGGCAATCACGGATTTTGCAGCATCCGTAATTCGATACCAAAGCACAGCATTGAGTTTCACCGTCACACTGTCGCGTGTGATGGTTTCCTGCTGTTCGGCTGAGATGGTACGGGTGCGGACATCGATGATCACCACACGTTCGATGCCGAGCGGAATAATCCAGAACAATCCAGGGCCACGCAGTCCACAATAGCGCCCTAAACGGAAGACGACCCCACGCTGATATTCCTGTGCAACGCGCAGCCCCATGATAAGGAGAACAAAAAACACGCAACCTGTCCAAAAGAGCATCGTCATCGCCAAACTCCAATCGTAACAGCAGTAAGCTTGCCAGTGTACCATCATCGTATTTGAGAAAACGGTTTACGCGAGGATACCTTGATAAGTCCTAGATCCTGACAGTGCTCCCAGCGGGTGTTGTGAATACTGGGGATTGTCGGCATCGGAATGTCTGTGGCGAGTCCCGCCAGAGAGACGGTATAGAAATCATTGGCGTGGGCCGGATCACGGCGAAGATACGTAGGCACCCCTTCGGCATAGAACAGTAAACGTACATATGCTAGGTGTGCTGAATCTTGGCTCTTTTTACTGAGAAAGACCAGTCCATCGTCTTCTACAACCCCCTGTGCCCCCCCTACAAAGGCAATGCCCTCTATGCCGAAGGTCAGGTGCAGCAGGGAATGATGCGTCTCTGCATCAACAGGCCGCAATCGCAGACAGGCAGGCTCGCTTATCGGGAATGCAAAACTCCACCAACTGAGGTGTGTCACCTGACCCTCGACCCAAAGCCTTTGATCAGTGGGTGAACTGCGCACCGTTCCTTCCCCTTCGGAATGCCAGAGTCCATCGGTTGTGTCGTAGAACCAGAGGGGAAGGTGATCGCCCTCGACCAAGGTACCCAATCCTTCTGCCGCAATCGTCAGACGCAGCGTTGCTTTGGTAGCAAGGTGGTGGTAACGGGTGCCCGATGCACCCAACACATTGACCTCCGCAACGGCCACCACCTCCAGAGGCACCGTGCTGTTCTGATCTGCTGGGTTCATGCCAAGAAAATGGTTTCCTGGAAACGCCATCCGATCCTCTCGCATGGGATCTAGGGTGGTGAGTTGTGCTGTGATAGGTTCAGTAATCGGAACACCGAGCGTATTGACCAGGCTTGAGGGAGGCACACGTACCCAACCACGATACGGTTCTTGGACGATCAATGCCTCGGTAGCGGGCGTATTCACCATGGTACGAATGGAGATAGATTTTAGTACCAGCGTGGTGTCGTAGTGGGTGCTGGCACTCAGCTGCACCCTGGTTTGGTTTTGGGCGTAGCCAGCGGGCGCGGTGGAAACCAGCAATACTTGGTTGGAACCGATATCAGCAGGGCTAAAGGGTACGGAAAAACGACCATCAGGCCCGGTTGTGGCCGTTTTCCCAACGGTGCCAACGCTAACCAGGGCATTGGCCACCTTGTGACACAAAGTATCAACGACCGTGCCAGTCAGGATACCGTGGTCGGGAATAGTGTGCAGTTCGTCGGCCAAAATGCACCCAATAGGCACAACCAGCACCACCAGTACCATCAACACAGATCCTACAGTGCGAGTACCGTACAAAAGATTCACCGTATGAACCGTCTCCACCATAAGAAATAGGCCGTAGATGCACAGACTACATCAATGGGGAGCCACAAGAAAAACGGTATCAAGGTACCTCCAACAACGTGCTCGGCTGGATACCATAGCCGTACTCCACCGGAGAGTGCATCCAAAAAAAGATGAGAACCCACTGCAAAAACAAACCAATGCTGCCATCGACAACTGTGATGAACATCCATTATCTTTATGATGGCGACAATCAGCAGGACGAATATTATGCTATGCGTCCATGAACCAAGACGCAGTGCTAAGGATAGATGCGGATCGATGATGTCTGGAAGCATCCCTCCGATCCCTATCTCAATCAACTCCCTTTTGGTAAACGCTGGAGGATCTTGCCAACCGCGTGGGCTATCCACTGCCATTGCGCAAATCAATGGAAAACAGAAATGCGTAATGGGTGTCATTAGGATCCAGATGCCTTGCGAGGGGGAGGGTACCAACGATCGACAATGATACGCACGCTTAGGGTAGGGCATTCCAACACCACACGCCCTGGCAATTCTAGGGTATCCACCGTTACATAACGATCGAATCGAATATCCCAAGCGTCCTGGTGCAACTGTACAAGATGACCAGCTGCATCCAGCCGTTGTGCGGTTGCCGGAGACGGCCCTGGCAAACCACGGATCCAGTCGTGCAATCCAGTCACAGGGACTTTCCAACCCAGGTGGGTGGACAACAACTCTTCTGGGGTGTGTGCCTGATAAACGGTTCTATCGCTTCGTGTTAGGGTCACACCCGCTGCATCGCCATCTAAACGCGCCATCCCTTGACCCGCTGGCCCAGTGACTTTGAGTTGGTACGCTGCACCGTGTTGTGCCCAATGTAAGCCCGCAAACCAACCCTCTGCTTCGCGCTGGATGGCAATGCGTCCCTCAAACTCCCAGTTTTGCAGGGCGTTCAAAGCTACCTGGCGTGCCTGCCAACGAGACTCCGCTTCGGGGCCAATGGCTTCAGGGACGGTTCCACAACCAGCAAGCAACAGCAACACAAACCATAGGACAGTGCAACGCATCCCCTTCATGCAACACTCCTTGAGGGATCATAGCCTTGTTCTTCGGACAGAAAAGCCTCTATCTCTGCAATGAGTTCTTGTAATTTTTTGATTTTGTATCCTGGATTCAAGCTTGAAGTGCGACAGTGCAGTGTTCGGATTGTAACGCATGACTAAACACGTTAAAAGGGGTTTGAAATCCGAGGCACTTTCGCGGTCGGTGATTGAGGAGTTTCTGTGCTTTCTGGACGGC
>CAIJYR010000215.1 GCA_903824965.1 uncultured Thiotrichales bacterium | reverse complement strand
CGCATGGGTGAGCGTGATCTCGCGATGATCGAGCACGATCACCGCGATGTCCTCAAACGGCACGAACGCGGTCTGTTCCTGTTCGATGGCGAGGCGGGCTTGCGCACGGTGTAGCCTGGCGGGGCGCGAGATCACCACACTACGCCAGGTCACGGCGTTTCTCTGGCAGGGTGGGGTAGACGTTGCCGAGGACATCCACATGGAACTTCTCAATGCTCAATGCGTTTTTGACCCCAACCCTAAATAGACCATCTTTAACCGCAGCTTCGCTGCGGTCGTGTGTCCAGATATTGAGAGTTCCGGTTGCTCGGTCACAACCGGCGTAGTAGCCTCGAATGGGTGCCTTACCTTTCTGTGTTACCTCCACCAGATCATTCGGGTGCAGTGAAAAGCACCAGTCGAAGCTGTTGTCGATCAATGTCCAATTGTCCTCATCCTTGGATGCCACAATCGCCCGGTTGGGTAATGCCTTTGCGGCAGCATGGTGTACATACACGGGTACTAGATAGAATTTGCCCTTCTTGGTGAAGATATCCACCCGCAACATGCTGTCATTTTTGGCGATGCCGCCTCGTATTGGTATGCCGGAGAGTTTGTCGATGACCGTGGTGACCGTTCGCACCACGGGCCCCGTGGGGTGCCCTTTGCGGTCGGGTTTGTGCAGGGGATTGCTTGCTCCGAACGCCTTGTCGCCCTTGCCGCCGTGTTCTTCCAGTCGGGCGCGGATGGCGGCATAGAGTTTTTTATTACGGTGTGGGTCGATCAGATTGTCGAGGTCTTTTAGGGTTAGGCTGGACAGCGCTACTTTTTGGGTTACGCCGCCTTGTGCCTTCAGGTGTTCTGGTTGGCCATAGATGGTCTTCTTGTGTGCCGCACCGCGATTGCGTCGTTGTGGGGCGCGGGAGACGAACAGCGGGCGTAGCGCTTCGAGCGCCTCGGGCGGGTAGGTGCCGAGCCGCTCCATCCTTCCTCGCAGCTCTTTTGGATCGTCGGTCTTCAGTCGGGCTTCAAGTTCTGCGTGAAAATGCGGCCACGGCTCGGGGACGTGATTCTCCAATCGCTGGAACATGGCAGGGTTCACGACCTCGCCGGTTTCTACATCCACAAAACCGGTGCGTACCTGCCCGAGTTCTTTGCGGCGCGAATAGTCGGACAGTCGTTTCACCATGCCATGGCTACACGCCGCAACCACGGTGGCGTCTAGTGCATGGTGGCGGTCGCTCTCATCACGCACCTTGATCAAGCCCCAACGGGCGCGGAGGAATGCGGTCATCTGGCCGCTTAAGACTACGCAGCGTTTGCTGTGACTGTCCGGATGCAATTGTAGGGTTTGCTCGACGTAGTTCTTGAAGAATTTGCAGATATAGCGGGTGTCATTGAGATTACGCTCGCGGAATTCCTCGGCCTCTTTTTTACCGAAATCTTGGCGCAATAAGCGGCTCCGTTTGGCGAGGCGGTAGGACTTGTTCGACTCGACGAAGGCCATGAATTCTCGCCAGCGTTGGCTGTTCTCCGCCCCACCCAGGTATTCGTAGGGGGTTTGGTTGCCCTTGTTGCGGTTTTCGTAGGTCAGTGCCAAGACCTTGTTGTTCTTGCTGTCGTCGAAGCTCCGCGAATAGGGCAGGGCGTGGTCTATCTCGACATAGCCTCTTTCAAGCAGGCGCTTGATGTCGATTTCCTTGCCGGAATAGACGCATTTCCCCTG
>CAIJYR010000214.1 GCA_903824965.1 uncultured Thiotrichales bacterium | reverse complement strand
GGCGAGCCAGCGAAGTGGCGAGTCGTGGCGGACGCAGGGCGGCGCGGGCGCCGAAGGCACGGCATGTCGCCAATTTTTCGCTCCCGACGGCGACTGGGATGTCCCAGTCGGGTATCGCGAAAAATGGCGACTTCCCTGATAGGATTTTTCCTACAGCTAGGAGAGTTGCAAAGCCAATCCAACATGCAAAGTATGAGTTTGAATGACATACAAGGGGCAGCGACTACTCTTCGGTACGAATATCAGTTTGGGTACTCATGGTATACACGATACCTTGGTTATTGTGTCCATGTGGCGTCATTCTTGAGCGGTATCATGGTAGTATTTGTACAAAGATTAAGACAGAAAGACATGATTCTTTATGTACTCCCCACTCTCGTTGTGCTTGTCCAGTCATTCATTTTCACAGCGCGATTTGGAGCAGTTGTTTCTGTGATCATGCTATTCTCAGGTTATCTTGCTATGCAGGTATACATTCATTACGGAACTTTTCAGAAAAAAACGCTGATCTTGCTTATTTCTATAATCTCAATAATCATGCTGTTTGTCGTGGTTGTGCAAATCGTACGAACTGGTCTTGGCCTATTTGGTAACGAAGGTGCTATTGAGTGTTTGGATACCCTAAGCCTCGTCTCGGGAGGTGTTGGATTCCTTCATTGGTATGAGCATTACGATGCGTCATCAACCATTCTGTTGTTTGGAGGAAGAAGTTTTGAGGGACTCTATGACCTTTTAGGCATTCATATGCGAGTGTTTGGACAGTATACAGACACCCTGGGAGTATCTGGGTTTGAAACAGCAAATCTTTATACGGTATACCGTGGTTTGATCGAAGATTTCTCATTGCCAGGAGCACTGGTGTTGTATATCGCTTTCGGGTTTGTTTCGCAGTCTGTTTATCGACAAGTAGTACATGGAAATGCTTATGTAGTTCCTATATTAAGTATTGTTTATGCCTATACAATTATTGGTACCGTAAACAGTATGTTTATTCATAATTCTCTATTGTTTGCGCCAATCATAGTATCTTTGCTCTGGAGGTTCTTCTTGGCGCGGAAATTGAGTAAAGAACTGGTGCTGTTGTATGCTTAGTAGCATAGCGCCCTTCATTGCGGCTTTCGTTCCTGAACTGTGAGGTAAAGTATACAATGGAAAAACCCAACCTAGGCGCAACGCTTGTTACGGGCGGATCAGGTGCCATTGGTTCGCGCTTAGTACGCAGGTTGTTGGATGATGGCGCGGAGTCGGTGTTGGTGGTCGACGATTTGTCTTCTGGGTACCCATGGTTATTGCCTGACGACCATCGTGTTATCTTGATAGAGCGGGACGTGTGTGGTCTTGCAGGTCTCAAGTTGACCGTACAGAAACCCTTGGTATTTCATTTGGCGGCCTTTTTCGCCAACCAAAACAGCGTCGATCATCCAATGGACGATTTACACACCAATGGCCAAGGAACGGTCAGTACACTGTTGTGGTCAGCTAAAAACCAGGCACGTCGCTTGGTATATGCGTCGGCAGGGTGCTCTATCGCTGGTCATGGCATTGACGCACCCATCCAAGAAGACATGCCGGTCAGTTTACACCTAGACACACCCTACCAGATTACCAAAGCATTGGGAGAGTTTTATTGCAATTATTTTCTTCCCCAGGTGAGTACGGTACGGTGTCGTTTCTTTAATTCCTATGGCCCTGGCGAAGTCCCAGGCCGCTATCGGAATGTGATTCCGAATTTCATATGGCGTGCTTTGCACAACCAGCCGCTTATCATTACGGGGACAGGGGAAGAAACCAGGGATTTTATCTACGTAGATGATCTGGTGGATGGATTGATGCGTTGCGCTACCATCGAATCCGCACACGGAGACGCATTTAACCTGGGGACAGGCAAGCAAACCAGGGTGATCGATCTTGCGAACATGATAATCAAGACATGTCAGTCCAAGAGTACGATTGAGTATGTGCCACGGCGTTCGTGGGATCACAGCGTTCGTCGTCAAGCGGACAATAGCAAGGCGGTCACGAAACTCGGTCTCAAGCCGTCGGTTGGCTTGGCAGAGGGGATTGAGCGCACGGTCGATTGGTTCCGAGAATACCGAGATTCGATAGAAAAGGCGATGGAGAAAAATCCATGAAAGTAGTCGTAACAGGAGGGGCCGGTTTTATCGGTTCTCATGTGATCGATGCGTTGTGTTCCAAGGGTGCGAAAGTCATTTGCATCGACAGCCTCGATCCAGATATTTACCATGCACCTCCGACGTATCTTCGATCGGATGTCGATTATTGTTTTGTCGATCTGCGCCATTGGCAGCCAGATGCTCGTTTTGAAGACGTAGAGGCCATTGTGCATTTGGCAGCGTTGGGTGGCGTTTCGAGAGCCAGTCGCGAACCTGCCAACATTCTGGGTGCCAATGTATTAGGTACTGCCCGATTGGTAGCTGCGGCCCGCCATTGGCCAAAATTGCGTAAAATCGTTCACGCAAGCAGCTTCAGCGTCTATGGTTCCAATTATACGTACAGAGTGCCTTCGACAGGCAAGCTCATCAACGGCGATCGCCGAGCGGAGGATCTGCTACGGGGTCTTTTTGAAGTGATGGATCCCCACACGGGTGAGGTCGCTGAGATTCTGCCCATCACGGAAGAGGCCGCTCCAAATCCACTGGAGACCTATGGGGCGTCTAAGTACATGCAGGAATTGTGCTACCGAGGATTTGATCGCAGTTCGGTGACGCTCTTGCGTTTTTCGTCTGTCTACGGTACACGTTTGCGATTGGACGATGGCGAGGCCACGATTATTGCCCGTTTGGCCGGTTGGATCAAAGCGGGAGAACCTCCTAAAATCTTTGAAGATGGACAACAGGCGAGAGATTGGGTGTATATCGGCGATCTAGTCGATGCTATTTTGGCGCTGGTGATGGGTGTCGAAGCACCTGCTGTGATCAATATCTGTTCCGGCACCCAAACCACCCTGGTAGATGCTTGTGAAATTCTCCAGAAGGTACTGAATGTCCGGTGTGCGCCCGACATTGTGGGCGGATTTCGGCCAGGGGATATGCGACACTGCGTAGGGGATCCTATTCATTTCAGTCGGCTATTGGGAAGAGATCCGCTGTCTTTTAGCGATGGTGCCATACTCGCCTTCGGATCCTAATACTTCCAAGACTCCTAAGATTTTGCATAAAACCCAACACCTCTTTGCAACGGCGCGACCGTTTGCAGGAGGTGTTTCTTATGACACGATGTCACTGCTCAGGTACCTTTCAAAACACAAGAATCCTTTGATTTTTAGATTGCCCCTCTCCTTCGGAAAGGGGGCATGCGCAAAGTCAGCTACAGCAACAAGTGGCGAATATCACCGAGGAGTTTGCTTAGGTGGGTAATAAACCGCGCACCCGCCGCTCCATCAATCACGCGATGGTCGTAAGAAAGAGAAAGCGGTAGCATCAATCGGGGAACAAAAGCATTGTTCTGCCAGACGGGTTTCATGGTGGCACGCCCAATGCCCAGAATCGCTACCTCAGGGACATTGATGATGGGGGTAAAATGACTCCCTCCAATTCCCCCCAGACTAGAAAGGGTGAAACACCCACCTTGTATATCAGCCGGTTGGAGTTTTCTGGCCCTTGCTTTTTCGCTCAAGACGCTCAACTCGATGGCAAGATCCCAAATCCCCTTACGGTCTACGTCTCGGAGTACGGGAACCACCAGTCCATTGGGGGTGTCCACGGCAACCCCAATATGAAAGTAGTCTTTTAGTATAAGCTGCTCGCCTCCCCGATCCAGAGAAGCATTGAAAGTAGGATAGCGTCGCAGAACCGCTACCATAGCCTTCATAAGAAAGACGAGCAGCGTGAGGCGTGGTTTTATCTCGCCTGGCGGGGGCGACGCAGACACCGTTTGGCGGAAAGATTCTAGATCCGTGATGTCTGCTTCGTCAAATTGGGTGATGTGGGGAATCGACAGCGCGTTTCGGTGGAGTGTAGGCCCGGAAATACGCTGTAGGCCCGACAGGGGTTGGATTTTGATCGGGCCAAAGGCAGCAAAGTCCACTATCGGTAGATCGGGCAGATTCCAGCCCATCCCTGTCCTAGGGGTCTCTTTATTGTCCTCGGAACCAGGGCGGGGGGTGGTATGCAGCGCAATTTTGATATACCCCTTGATATCCTCCTGCAGGATGCGGCCCTTGGCACCCGACCCCTGGACTTTTGCAAGATCCACACCCAACTCCCTGGCAAAACGACGCACCGAAGGGCTTGCATGGGCAAGCGGCTCTGGTGTCTCGGTTTCTCTTGATATCGTCACAAAGATCTCCTCAGAAAATTAGGAATGTGCCGGATCGGGTCGCGCAGGATCGATACCATAGCGTTGCATGGCTTCTGTCACCGTCGTCAGCGGAATGGTTCCCCTATCCGCGAGTGCTTTCAGTGCGGCGATCACGACATGGTAACGGTCTACTTCAAAGAAATGCCGTAGCTGTTGACGTGTCCCTGATCGCCCAAAGCCGTCCGTGCCAAGCACACGGTACGAATGGCAAGGAACCCAGGGTCGAATCTGATCCGCGAAAGATTTCATATAATCGGTCGCGGCCACCGCAGGCATTGCTTTTCGTCCAGCAAGGCATTGCTCTACATATGCAATCCGTGGTGCCTCTTCTGGGTGGAGTAGATTCCATCGATCGACAGACAGACCCTCGCGCCTAAGCTCCGTAAAACTGGTCACACTCCAAAGGTCAGAGCCAATCCCAAAATCCGCCGAGAGCAATCGAGCTGCTTCGATTACCTCGCGCAGAATGGCACCACTCCCCAAGAGTTGCACTCGCCCACGCGACCCATCTGTGGAATCGAAGGGATACATGCCCTTGAGAATCCCCTCACGCACCCCTTCGGGCATGGCTGGATGGCGATGGTTCTCGTTCATGACCGTTAGATAATAAAAGACCGATTCTTGCTCTACATACATGCGGTGCAATCCCGCATGGACGATGACCGCTAATTCGTATGCGAAGGCTGGATCATACGAAACGCAATTGGGAATCGTCGCAGAGAACAAATGACTATGGCCATCGTTGTGTTGGAGTCCTTCGCCAGCAAGAGTGGTACGTCCTGCGGTACCACCGACGAGAAAGCCTCGTGCCCGTAAATCACCTGCGGCCCACGCAAGATCCCCAATGCGTTGAAAACCAAACATAGAGTAAAAAAGATAGAACGGAATCATGGGCGTATCATGGTTGCTGTAGGATGTCCCTGCCGCAATCCAAGAGGCAATGGCCCCTGCTTCGTTGATGCCCTCTTCGAGAATCTGGCCCGTTTTTTCTTCTCGATAGTAGAGAAGTTGATCAGAATCGACAGGATCGTACAACTGACCCACCGAAGAATAAATCCCAACCTGACGAAACAATCCCTCCATCCCAAAGGTGCGTGCTTCGTCTGGCACAATGGGCACGAGATAACGCCCAATGTTTTTGTCTTTGATGAGCGTTGTGAGCATCCTCACCATCACCATGGTCGTGGAGATTTCCCGCTCTGTGCTGTTGCTGAGGATGGGATCAAACACTGATCCATCGGGAATCGACAACGGATGGCTTTGTAGGCGACGGGCAGGCAGATATCCCCCAAGGGCGGCACGGCGCTCTTGAAGATAACGGATTTCAGGGCTGTTATCGGCAGGACGATAGAAGGGTGCTTCGGCGATTTGATCATCCGGAATGGGGATGTTAAAACGATCGCGAAAGGCTTTGAGGGCACGATCTCCCATCTTTTTCGCTTGGTGGGTAATGTTCTGGCCCTCACCCGCCTCTCCCATGCCATATCCTTTGACGGTCTTGGCCAAGATCACGCTCGGCTGCCCTACATGGTGAACCGCTGCATGGTAGGCAGCATACACTTTGAAGGGATCATGACCACCGCGATTCAGGCGCCAAATGTCCTCGTCGCTCAGGTTGGCCACCATTTCGCGCAAAGCCGGGTATTTTCCAAAAAAATGTTCTCGGGTGTAGGCACCGCTCTTGGCTTTGTAGGCTTGGTATTCGCCATCTACGCATTCTTCCATGCGCTTTTGCAAGAAGCCCTTGGTGTCTTTGGCAAACAGTGGATCCCAATAGGATCCCCAGATGACCTTGAGCACATTCCAACCGGCACCTCGGAAGTGGGCTTCGAGTTCTTGGATGATCTTGCCATTGCCACGCACAGGCCCATCCAGGCGTTGGAGGTTACAATTGATGACGAAGATCAGATTGTCCAGACGCTCACGCGCCGCAAGGGAAATGGCCCCCAAGGTTTCAGGTTCATCGGTTTCGCCGTCGCCGATAAAACACCAGACCTTGCGTCCTTTGGTGTCCAAAATCCCTCGATCATCCAGGTAACGCATGAAGCGTGCCTGGTAGATGGCCTGAATCGGCCCAAGACCCATCGACACGGTGGGAAACTGCCAAAACGTCGGCATCAACCAAGGATGTGGATACGATGACAACCCCCCTGGGGTCGTTTCCTGGCGGAAGCGTTTGATCTGTTCCTCGCTGATGCGTCCTTCTAGGAAGGCCCGTGCGTAAATCCCCGGCGCGGAATGCCCTTGGACGAAGAGCAGATCCCCCCCCTGTTCAGCACTGGGCGCACGAAAAAAGTGGTTGAACCCCACATCGTAGAGGGTGGCCGAGGACGCAAAACTCGCAATATGCCCCCCCAGCTCTGCTGTCTCCTTGTTCGCTTGCACGACCATGGCCATGGCGTTCCAGCGGATGAGTGAGCGAATCCGCCGTTCCAGGGCATAATCACCAGGCCGACGTGGTTCTTGGCTTGTGGGAATAGTATTGATGTAGGCGGTATTTGCACTGTAGGGCAAGTAGGCACCGGAGCGGCGTGCCTTGTCGATCATTTGCTCCAGCAAATAGTGGGCACGCTCCGGCCCCTCCACGGCCAGGACGCTGTCTAGGGCTTCCATCCACTCCTTCGTTTCTACTGGATCAAGATCCGACGTTGCTGACATCTGGGAACCTCCCACAGGTACCGATAGGGTGTAGGCGAACCGATAATGGCTACGGACTGGTGCCAGTCTCGGCGGCCTTGCTTTCTTTGCCGCGCTTAATCATCAGTCTGACATCATTGGCAGAATCTGCGTAGTGTATGGCCTCGGTTTCACTGATGGTATTGGCAGAGTATAGTTCGTAGATGGCCTGGTCAAAAGTCTTCATCCCTTCTTCGCCGGATCGGCGCATGACTTCCTTGAGGCCGGGAATATCTCCTTTGAGCAGCAGATCCGCGACCACAGGGGAGTGTGCGAGCACCTCGACGGCGACCTGTCGACCCTGGCCATCACTGCGGGGGATCAGACGTTGTGCAATGATGGCCTTTAGGTTGAGCGAGAGGTCTAGCAACAATTGCTGGCGACGATCTTCGGAGAAAAAGTTCAGAATGCGATCCAATGCCTGATTGGCGCTGTTGGCATGTAGGGTAGACAAACACAGATGTCCGGTTTCTGCAAAAACGATGGCGTGTTCCATGGTTTCACGCGATCGGATTTCGCCAATCAGGATCACATCGGGGGCTTGGCGTAGGGTGTTCTTGAGTGCCATTTCATAGGAATCGGTATCTACCCCTACCTCGCGTTGCGTGATAATGCAACCTGCGTGTTCATGAATAAACTCAATCGGATCTTCAATGGTAATAATATGGCCGCTGGCGTTCTGGTTTCGGTAGCCAATCATAGCCGCCAAGGAACTGGATTTTCCAGACCCTGTGCCCCCCACGAAGACAATCAGCCCTCGCTTGGTCATGGCGATCTTTTTGAGTACCTGCGGCATGCACAATTCATCTAGGCTGGGGATGCGGGTCTCGATGCGACGTGCTACCATCCCAATGTGGTTGCGCTGCTGAAAGACGTTGACACGGAAACGCCCCGTGCTGGGGGCACTGACTGCAAAATTGCACTCGTGGGTATTCTCGAACTCGCTTTGTTGTGCGCTGTTCATGACAGAATAAGCCACTTCGCGCACTTGTTCGGCGCTGAGCGCGTTCTGGATGACGGGTGCGAGTTTCCCATCGACCTTGAGGGTAGGGGGCATTCCTACGGTGATGAACAGGTCGGAGGCACGCTTGTGTGCCATAAGCTTTAGGAGTGCGTGAAAATCCATCAGAAGGTATCCTTATTTTGGGCCTTCATGCGTGCTTCCGCCTTGGTGACAATCCCCTTTTTCACGAGGTCTTGTAGATTCTGATCCAAGGTTTGCATGCCAAGGGATTGCCCCGTTTGGATGGCGGAATACATTTGCGCGATTTTGTTCTCTCGGATGAGGTTGCGGATGGCAGGGGTTCCTACCATGATTTCGTGGGCGGCAACACGCCCCCCCCCTATTTTTTTCAGGAGCGCCTGGGAGATGACCCCACGCAAGGATTCAGAGAGCATGGATCGGATCATTTCCTTTTCTGCCGCTGGGAATACATCCACAATGCGGTCGATGGTCTTAGCTGCCGAGCTTGTGTGTAGGGTTCCAAAAACCAGATGGCCGGTTTCGGAGGCGCTTAACGCAAGTCGGATGGTTTCCAGGTCACGCATTTCTCCGACCAGAATAATGTCGGGGTCTTCACGGAGGGCGGAGCGCAAGGCTTCCGAAAAACCGTGGGTGTCTCGGTGAACCTCGCGTTGGTTCACAAGGCATTTTTTGCTTTGGTGCACGAACTCGATGGGATCCTCAATGGTCAGGATATGACCAAATTCCGTATTATTTTTATAATCCACCATCGCAGCCAGGGTGGTTGATTTTCCTGATCCTGTCGGGCCTGTGACCAAGACCAAACCACGCGCATTGTCCGCAAGCGTCTTAAAGACCTCCGGCGCTTTCAGATCTTCTAAGCTTTTGATCACGGAAGGAATGGTACGCAGCACACCACCGGCACCACGGTTATGGTTAAACGCATTGACACGAAAGCGTGCTAGGCCCGGCACTTCGAACGAGAAATCGGTTTCGAGTTTCTCTTCAAAGTCCTTGCGTTGGCGATCATTCATGATGTCGTACAAGAGGCCATGTACGGCTTTATGATCCAGGGGGGGAACGTTGATCCGCTTCACTTCACCATGGATGCGGATCATGGGCGGCAGACCCGCAGAGAGATGCAGGTCGGACGCTTCGCTTTTTACACTAAAAGTCAATAATTCAGTAATGTCCATGGAAAAGGGTCTCTTGTCGTAGGAAAGGCGTGTCGGCACCATGCGAGTGCAAGGAGACAGCACGGCGCGGACACCCTCCTCAGGGATGTATGTACCTGGAGGTGCAGGGTCTACCTCAACGGAGTACCTTTGGAGAGGTACCCCGTCTGTGTCACGCTTTCTTCAATTATACGCTGGACACCCATGCAGCGAGGTACCCCTAATACTCTCAGTTAATACGCTCAGTATGCTATACCCGTCGTGTTCGATCGTTGCCAAACCACAGGAAAGCGCCGACAATACCGAAAATACACTGCATAGGGCTTGGTCGGTTCTCCTGACCAAACAGTGACTGGAGGGTTTCCTGATGAACCGTTGGTTGGTTGTGTGTTCGACAGCACTTGGTCTGTCCGTTGTAGCACCCCTTGCAGCGGAACCCGCTGCTGCTACCCCCCCTGCTGTGGCACCTTCTGTGGTTTCCCCCACCATGGGGTATGAACAAAAGACCATCGAAGAGCAAGCCGCCGCCTTTTTCGGCGAGACCTCCGAAGGGCTGGCCAAATCCCTAGAAGAAGCCTTCAAACGCGAAGGCAAACCGAACGCCTACATCAAGGGCCAAGAGTTTGGGCTTGCACTCGGTGCGGGTGTTCGCTACGGCGATGGAACCCTGGACTTCCAGGGCCACGAGGTACCAGGAAAAATCTTCTGGCAAGGCCCTTCGATTGGGTTTGATCAGGGCTTGAACTGGTCTAAAGTCTTTATTTTGATCTATCACCTACCAAAACCCGATGCCCTCTTGGGCGGATTTCCAGGCGTCGAAACCAATTTGTACTACTATGCAGGAGCCAGCGCACACTACCTGCAGTACGGCAACATCGTCTTGGTACCCATTCGCATGGGGATGGGAATGCGGACAGGTATCGATGTCGGCTACCTCCGCTTTGCCCATGTGCCCTCCTGGAATCCCTTTTAGCTAGCCGACGGTCGAGGGGATACACGGACAGAGAGGAGGTGAACCCTGATCCTCGCCTTTTTGTTAGGGGATTGGGGGTTGCAACAATGCCCCGATCTGCCTGGCCCGTGGGTCGTTTCTCTGCTATGCCTTGTGATCCTGTCCTTTTGGTGGCGGGTGCTTCTCCTGCGCTGGACGGCGTGGGCGGTTGCGGGTTTTTTGTGGGCTTGGTTTCATGGCTATGTGTTGTTGGGAGAGCGTCTGCCCGCCGACTGGGAGGGCCGTGATCTCGTCGTAGAAGGACGGATTGCTTCTATCCCCACCACTGCAAACTGGGGCGGCAAGAAGTTTGACCTAGATACCCTCAAAATAACCGTAGATGGTGCGGTTTTGCCCCTGCAACGGGGGTTGCGCCTCTCCTGGTCGAGTCACGAGGTACCGAATCTGATCGTCGGGGAGCTTTGGCGCTTGACCGTTCGCCTGAAGCGTCCCCATGGCACGATGAGTCCGGGCTGCTTCGACCAAGAAGGCGGGATGTTCCAAAATGGCATCCAAGGGGTAGGTAGCGTCCGCGCCGATCCACCTGCCGTTCGTTTGGACGAGGGCAGTTGGCGGTACATCGTCAATCGGGTGCGCCAGATTCTTGCACTAGACATTGCCCAGGCACGCCCCGACAGCCCTTACCTTGGGGTACTGCAAGGGCTTGCGATCGGCGAGACCTCGGCGGTCACACACGAGCAGTGGGATGTCCTGGTTCGCACCGGTACGATTCACCTATTGGCCATCTCTGGTTCTCACATTCGAGGAGCACATGGAGCGAAGCGTAGTGCGACGAGCCCCGCGTAGCCGTGAGGGCCGTACGTTTTGTCGATGTCCGCAGCCGTATCGCGGGCTGAGACAAAACGTAAGGCAACCGAGCACGGCGTAAAGCCATTTG
>CAIJYR010000213.1 GCA_903824965.1 uncultured Thiotrichales bacterium | reverse complement strand
TTGATTACTATAAGGCTACATTAATCCATTACCTCTTGGAAGGATTCTGATGGTGGTCATAGGTGGCAACTTGGGTTTCTCATAAATCGCGAACGCCCAAAAACCGGTCAAGTCTTTTAGAATGGATGCTCCCCACTGACTCCACGCATACAGCATGATCTCTGTGTCGCTGACGCCACCGACCTGCACACCAGCCATGTGTAGCCGTTCTCTGATCTCAATAAAATTATAGATCTCTCCGTTGAAGGCAATGACGTGTGTCGCGTTTTCCATGGGCTGGAGGCCGCGTTCGTCAAGGCCAATAATAGAGAGCCTTGTGTGTGCCATCTTGACAAAAGCATCACACCAGAACCCTGATTGATCTGGGCCTCGTTTTCTGAGCGTTCCGAGCAAATGATGACTAAAGGGACGATCGATCCCGTTGACTACCAGGATTCCGCACATGAATTCTTCACCTCATGGATATTTTATCAGATCGATTGTACCGTCAATCCCAAACGCGCACCCTCTCGATCCAGCGTCGTGGGGTCGCTGATCACTGCGATACTGGCCCGCGCAGGATCAAGGTACTCGGCACCTACGCGGCGCAAATCCTCTATCGTGACACCTAGGATACGTGAACGGAAAGATCGGCGCTGGCTTGGAGTACGACCATGCAGTGTTCCCAGGTAGGCGCTGATCGCTTCTCCGGCGGGACTGTCGGGACGATCGATCGAGCCAATGACCCCAAGACAGGCTTCTTCCAGCGTCCGTGCCGGATGGTCATTGCGATCCAACCACTCCAGAGCACGATCAAAATCTTCGAGCGTGTCGACCAGACGCGGATCACGGTAAGAGTAAAAACGAAAAACACCACTGTCTCCATCGTACCCTGCACCTCCCCCGTAAGCACCCCCCTGTTCACGGATGGCGCGGTGCAGGTAGCCATTGCGTAAGAACGGCCCAAGCACGGTCAGCGCAGCAGCATCCGGGTGGTTGACCGGAACAGCTAAATACGCTTTGGCACAGAAATTCACCTGTGTTGCGGTGGCCCATCCTTCTCGGACGGCACCCAGCGGCGCAGATGTACGCAAGGCGGGCAGGGCACGGACGGGTGGCGTCCTCTCCGTCCAGGCTGCCGCCACCACATCCAATACGGCCTGCCGATGCGCCTCTTCCCCCACCAAGAGCAGACGACGGGGGAGGGCGGCAACGGTTTCTGCCATGGCAGTAAGACGCGCCGCGAAAGCGTCCAATTCGTCGTCCTGGTTCAGACGGTCATCTAGGGCCTTGAGACGAACCAAACCCAGCAATCCGCCCCAACGATGCGAGAGGTGCGCGACCGCAGAAAGACCGGCCGCCGCCGCAACCATGACCAACGCATGTCCATGATCCGTCACGGAGGATTCGCGGGAGGCACGTGATTGGGATACCAATTCGCGCAGTCGGCTTCGTTCGTCAAAACGGGGGTTCAATAAAGTTTCGCGTAGCAACTGTGTCAGGGAAGCATGGTTGCGGGTGAGTGCTTTGCCAGAAACGATGATCAAACCATGACTCTGTGAGGCGTCGTCTACCGTGGCTCGCAAGGTATGGCTCGCGTCGACTCCCCCCGTGACTGCGGACTGAAGGGTTTGGGTTTCTAGGTAGGTACGACCTGCCGAACCCACCTCCGAGAGATACTCACAGAACAGCGGCAAGGCATCCACTGCATCTTGATCCAAATCCGGTAGATCCAAAACAATCTTCTGGTACACGAGGCCATTGGTACCTTGGTTGTACCACGCTACGGGCATCTCCCCCATCATTGCCTCGTCGCCTTCGGCGATACGTAGATCGGCTGGGACATCGCTCATTTCTACGCGAGGCAAACATTCTGGATCGTCTGGTTGGGCTTGACGGGCTGCCAGTTTTTGCGTCTGTTCGAGTACCTGTGCCTGTTCGTCTTCGCCCAGGGTTGCGGCCAAACGCAGGAGACGTTCTTGTTCTTGGGCGCGTTGTTGTGCGTCGAGCAGCGGATCGGGATAGAGGGTAACTCTGACCCTGTGTGGATTGTCCAGCAACCAAGTACGAACCAACTGCGGGATGAATTGATCGTGCTGTACACGTCGACGAAGCTCGTTCAGGGCTGCGTCGATGTCCAAGGCAGTGACCAAATCAGCGCCGTGCAGCGCCCGACCCAAGGCACTGACCATGATCCGCAATCCATAAGGAAAACCACCGCCTCGGATCTCACGTTGGGTGAGTTCCAGTTGGTGCAACATGGCATCGACTTGGGCGCGGGGTACGCCCCGTGTAGCCACCTCTTCTAGGACAGAGAGGATCAAGGCTTCAACGTCGGGGGCTTGATCACGCTCAGAGCCTTCTAGACCACAGGAGAAGACCATTTCGCGCGAAGAGTCGTCCAGGCCACAGAGTTCGGAAGGTGCGCTGCCGAGAGGCGTGGTTTCTAGGGCTTGTAACAGGGGGGACGCGCTGTTATCGAGCAATACCCCAGAAAGCAAATTGGCGGTGAGGTAATCCAGTGGATCGGTACCAGGACGCAAGAGCCACCCCAAAACCACATGGGTACGGCGTGTGGTTTCTGCGCCGGGTTCGAGTGCGTAGGGTGCTTCTACGGTCAAGGGGGCGGTATAGCGATGCTCGTCGGGCACATGCAGGTCGATGGGCTGTGCCGTAAAACGTCCCAGTGCGTATTCCTCGAACCAGGCATGGTGCTGTGCCACCGGCAAGTCGCCATAGGTCATAAAGACCGCATTGGAGGGATGATAATGGCGTTGGTGAAAAGCAAGCAGTTGTGCGTGGGTGAGGGTGGGAATGGCTTCTGGTTCGCCCCCGCTGTTGTGGTGGTAGGTGATGCTAGGAAACAGATGGCTTTGGAGGGTTTGTGCGAGACGTCGGCTAGGCGTGCTCATGGCCCCTTTCATTTCGTTGTAGACCACGCCCTTGTAAGTCAATTCCCCTGGAGCCTGGTATTCCACGCGATGCCCTTCTTGCGCAAAATCCAACGGATTGAGCAGCGGGAAAAAAGTCGCATCTAGATATACTTGGAGTAAATTGTGGAAATCTTTGCGGTTGCAGGTAGCAAATGGGTACGCTGTCCAATCGGAGGAGGTAAACGCATTCATGAAGGTATTGAGGGAACGACGAACCATCATGAAAAAAGGGTCTCGCACCGGATAGCGTTGACTGCCACAGAGGGCAGTGTGCTCTAGGATGTGGGCAACTCCGCTGGAATCCGTGGGTACTGTGAGGAAGGCCACCAAGAAAGCGTTGTTGTCGTCGTCAGCCGCCAGATGAAAGTGACGTGCGCCAGTCGCTGTGTGACGGTATTCTTCGACGACGATGCGCAGGGAGGGCACTGCTTGCTGCCGCAACAGCACAAAGGGATCGTGAGGCATCCAAAAATCTCCAGTTTTCCGAAAGGCCATGTGTTCCGGACAGTGCGCCCATTGTACTCGATGTGCGGCCAAACCACCCCATGGCTACGCTCTGGGGGTTTCGAGAATACAGCCAAACGATTCGTCGCTTCGGTCTTCGGCCTGTTTATTGCATCATAAAGAAGAAAAGCAACACCTGCCCCTCTCCCTACACCCCCCTTCCTTGTAGGGAAGAGGCAAACCAGGCTCACACCAGAGAGGGGAGGGTAAAGCAGTCACACTGAGTGCTACAAGATGCGAGGTTCGTCATGAACAAAATCTCCTTTGTGATCATGGTTCTGCTGGTTCTCACAGCGCCCGCGCACGCAGAACGTATCAAAGACCTCGCCTCGGTACAAGGCGTACGCATCAACCAACTGGTTGGGTATGGTCTCGTCGTCGGACTGAATGGCAGCGGCGATCAAAGCACACAAACGCCCTATACCATCCAGAGTCTCCAAAGTATGCTCACAAGGCTTGGTATTACGCTCGCGCCTGGCACCAATCCCCAACCCAAAAACGTCGCAGCCGTCTCCGTCAGCGCCAATCTTCCGCCATTCGCCAAACCCGGTCAGACCATCGATGTGACCATCGCTTCCATCGGCAATGCCGCAAGCCTACGCGGTGGCGAATTGTTGATGACCCCCCTCAAAGGGGCCGATGGCAACGTCTATGCCGTAGCACAAGGCAGCCTCTTGGTCGGTGGCCTGGGTGTCCAGGGGCAAGACGGATCTAAAATTACCATTAATATTCCGAGTGCTGGTCGCATTCCCGGGGGGGCTACTGTCGAACGTACCGTATCCAACAGTTTTCACGATGGCAATGTCATCGTTCTGAACCTCAATACCCCCGATTTCACCACTGCCGAACACATGGCCGCAGCCATTAACCAGGCCATCGGTGCAGACAGCGCGACGGCAATGGACGCAACCTCCGTGCGGGTTCGCGCCCCCCTGGAGCCCACCCAAAAGGTCGGTTTTGTCTCTGTGTTGGAGAACCTAGAGGTGAGTCCTGGAGATGCAGCCGCACGGGTGATCATCAACTCTCGTACTGGCACCGTGGTCATCGGTAGCCGTGTGCGCGTTCTGCCTGCTGCGGTCTCGCATGGCAACCTCACAGTCACCATCGCAGAGTCGCCCAAAGTGAGCCAGCCTGCACCGCTCTCCCAAGGACAGACTGCCATTGTGCCGCGTTCTTCGCTGAAAGTAGAACAAGAAAAGAATCGTATGTTCTTGTTTAATCCGGGTACCAGCCTGGATGACATCGTACGTGCCGTGAACCAGGTCGGCGCTGCCCCTGGTGACTTGGTGGCTATTCTCGAAGCACTCAAGGAAGCAGGCGCGTTACGCGCAGAACTGATCGTCATCTGATCATGCCGCCATGAACGCCAATCCTGCTGTTTATACCGATCTCCAAGGTCTGACGAGCCTCCGCAGTCAAGCACACCGAGATCCGAGCAAAAACCTGCGCGAAGCAGCAAGCCAGTTTGAGGCCATTTTCATCCAAAATATGCTCAAAAGCGCACGGGAAGCGAAGCTCGCTACAGGTGCCATGGATGGCCCCCACAGCGATACCTATAAGGAAATGTACGATCAACAACTGGCGCTCACGCTTTCCAAAGGCAAAGGTATTGGGATTGCGGACATGCTCGTGCGTCAGCTGCAAGGATCGATACCGGGTGCGGGTACTCCACCGCCCTTACACGTCATGAGACCGCCCTCCACGGGATACGGTACCAGTCACTCCTCTGTTGGGCAGGCGTCCAATACACCCGCCACGACAGCAAACTCTGCGGCATCTGCTTCTTCGCATACCGCAAACGCAGGAACCTCCCCCCACCACACGCCCGAAGAATTCGTGGCTGCCATCTGGCCAGCCGCCTGCAAAGCCGCAGGCGAATTGGGCGTGGATCCAAAGGTACTGGTCGCCCAGGCTGCTCTAGAAAGTGGATGGGGTCGTTCCACACCACACCTGTCCAATGGCCAAAATAGCCACAATTTGTTTGGCATCAAAGCCGATGGGCGCTGGGAGGGACAACGCGCCGTCGTTTCTACCCTTGAGTACCAAGACGGTACGTTCGTTCGTCGTCGTGATCCCTTCCGTGCGTACGATTCTTTTGGGGACAGTGTCTCTGATTATGCGCACTTTTTGCGTTCCAACCCACGCTACCAGAGCGCCCTAGAACAGGCAAACAACCCTGACGCCTTTTTGCGCGGCCTGCAGGCAGCAGGATATGCGACTGATCCGACCTATGCCCATAAAGTGGCCTCTGTTTTGCATGGAAGTACATTGCAACAGGCGCTGGCCAAGCTGAGCGGTGCCTGAGCAGAGGGAGATAACCCATGCCTGGTCTACTCAGTATCAGCACCTCCGCGTTGACAGCGGTCGATCAGTGGCTCAGTACCACGGGCCATAACATCGCCAACGTCAATACGCCAGGGTACTCGCGTCAAACGGTCGCCCTGTCTGCGAATGCCCCGACCCTAATAGGTGGTCAATACGTGGGTACCGGGGTCACGGTAGACAGTGTACAACGCGACTACAGTTCCTTTCTGACCACAAACCTCTGGAACACTACCAGCCAGCAAAGTCAAACACAATCGCTCTCTGACATGAGTGCCCAAGTGGACAATCTTTTGGGAGATACGAGTGCTGGACTTTCTCCAGCAATCGATACGTTCTTTAAAGCAACCCAAGGGGTGGCCAATGATCCCACCGATACCGCAGCACGCCAGGAAATGCTCTCCACAGGCGAAACGCTGACCAAGACTTTTAATACACAATCCGCACGACTCGATACGTTGGCGCAACAAGTCAACAAACAGATGAATACACAAGTATCACAAATCAATAATTTGACTTCTAGCATTGCAAAATACAACAATGAAATTACAAGCGCCACAGCCAATACCGGCAATCGAGGATCTGCGAACGATCTAAAAGATTCCAGAGACGAAGCCATACGCCAGTTGTCAGCCATTATTGGTGTGAGCGTTTTTCAGCAGTCGGATGGAACACTCAATGTTTCGGTCGGCAATGGCCAAAATATCGTATCAGGGAACCAGGTGCGCTATCTGGCCGTAACAGAAAATCCGTATGATTTATCGCAAAATGAAATTGCCTTGGGAACCTCCGTCGATGCGACGCAGAGTGCCCCTGACGATCAGTCAAGCACCCTCACACCCACTGCAAGGAGTACCGCTGACATCATTTCCAGTCAGGTCACCGGCGGTTCTCTAGGAGGTTTGTTACAATTTCGCAATACCGTGCTTCAACCCACCCAGAACGGACTATGGCGTGTTGCGGTTGGGCTTGCCTCTGCACTCAACCAACAACAGCAGCAAGGCATGGATCTGAAGGGTAAGTTGGGTACTCCGCTCTTTACTGTTGGTACACCTCAAGTGTTTCCGAGTCTTCACAATACCAATAACCTTCAAGTCAATGCCGAGATTACGGACGCCAGCGCCTTAGGTACAAGCGACTACCGCCTAGACGTTGCAAGCGGTGGTTACATCCTCACACGGCTGAGCGATGGTACAACCACCAACCTTTCGATTCAAGCAGGGGGTAGCAGCAGCTCAGCCATTACACTCACCCCCCCAGTCGATGGCATCACCTTTAGTTTACAGGCGGGTACAGGAGCCCAACACAATACAGGGGATAGCTTTCTGATTAGGCCGACGCAAACCGGCGCGAGCCAAATCTCCATGGCCATCAACGACCCCAGCGCCGTGGCTGCTGCAAGCCCTATCCGCACGAACGCTACCACGGGCAATACCGGAACAGCTACCCTCAGTGTGACACAAGTAGTCGATACCACGAACCCTGCCTTTGCCTCTACAGGAAAATTAATACCCCCTATCTTGGTTCGTTTTGACAACCCGCCAGCCGTTACTGGACAATTAACCTACTCAGTATACGATAATACAAATCCAAACAACCCAATTCCCCTCACAGACAACAGAAACCCAAACAACCCCTTGTTATTACAACATGTTGTCTATGACCCAGCACAAGATGCGGCGATCTTTCCGCAAGAGAACGTAGATTATGGCTATCGGGTAACGCTGTCGGGTACTCCCAATCCAGGAGATAGTTTCACAGTAGATTATAATTCAGGGGGAACTGGTGACAACAGCAATATATTGGCGTTAGGCAATTTGCAACACGCGACCCTCTTGGCCGGAAAGACCGCAACCTTTCAAGATGCCTATGGACGTATGGTAGCCGGGGTAGGTACCACCACACAACGTGCACAAACCGACAACACGGCATCAAAGAACTTACTGACCCAAGCAAAAGCGGCGCAACAATCTTTGTCGGGTGTCAATCTAGACGAAGAGGCCGCCAATCTTCTGAAATACCAACAAGCCTACCAAGCCGCCGCACAATTGGTTTCTACAGCCAATACCTTGTTTGGTACGATACTCGGTGTAGTGGGAAGGTAATAAAAGAGGGTAAAGTATGCGCATCTCCACGACACAGTTTCAGCAGCAGAGCATTGATGCGATGCAGAATGCAACTTCTGTGCTCCAGCATACGCAAGGGCAACTCGCAACGGGGAAACAGATGCTCACCCCTTCCGACAATCCCGATGCTGCAAGCAACGTCTTGGAGTTGCAACAGGCTATCACCACCAGTGGACAATACCAAAGCAATGGTGATATAGCCACCAACCGTCTCAACCTAGAGGATTCGACGCTCTCTAACGTCAACAATGTCCTCATGAATATACGAGACCTTGCTTTGCAGGCCAATGTACCTGGGCAGACTACCTCCGACCACCAGGCCATCGCAGCACAAATGCGACAGGATCTTGAACAGCTGGTCAGTTTGGGCAATACGAAAGATGCCAACGGTGAATATCTTTTCGCTGGTAGCAAGACCCAAACACAGCCTTTTACAGTCAATGCCAACAAAGTGACCTATCATGGTGACCAAGCCAGCCGTTCCGTCCAAGTGGGAACCGCGAACCAAGTGGCCATTGGGGATTCGGGTTGGAATGTTTTTATGAATATCCCGACTGGAGATACCAACGGTGTTTTCATGACAGGCCCCAAAGCAGACAACAACGGCAGCGGTACCATCGATGCGGGTACTGTCGTTGACCAAAAAGCCTGGGTACCAGACACCTATCACATCTCTTTTTCAAGCCCCAGTTCCTATCAGGTGCTGAACAGTGGCGGAAGCTTGGTCGCGAGTGGGACCTATACCAGTGGAAGTGCCATTGCGTTCGATGGTGTTCAAACCAAAATCAGCGGCACGCCTGCTGCGGGAGACTCCTTCACGATTGCTGGCATTGGTGCCAATCCAGCCAACACAGGGAGTGGCGTGCTGGATCACAGTATCGTTGTAGATTCTACGGCGATGAAGCCGGATATTTATACCCTCTCTTTCCCTTCGCAAGGGGATTATCAGATCGTAGACAGCACGGGTGCTGTGGTAAAAATCGGCACCTACCAGTCCGGAGATCCGATTAACTTCAACGGGATACAAACAAAAATCACGGGCGCTCCCAACGCAGGCGACCGTTTTGTGATCGAACCCCCTGCACAACAGGACATTTTTTCGACCGTCAATACGATGGCCACCACCCTGGAGGATTCGCGTGGTATCCAGACGAGCAGCAGCATTGCCAGCGCGGTTTCCAATGCCCTACAGAACATCGACAGTGCCCAAACACGTGTTTCGGACATACGGGCGACGGTGGGGGCACGCCTCAATCGGGTGAGCAGTGCACAGGATAGCGAGAACTATTTTTCAGTACAGCTCAGTGCTGCCAAGTCTAAGTTGTCTGACCTGGATTACACGACCGCGATCTCTACCCTGAACCTCCAGACCGTGGGGCTACAAGCCGCTCAACAGGCCTACGTCAAGGTCTCTAACCTGTCCTTGTTCAACTACTTGCGCTAATCATGCGTACGCTGCTGTCGCATGATAAGGAGAAAGTAGGACAGGTAGGACAGAGGAGGTGGTTGCGAGACACAAAAGATTCGTGTTATATGTCGCTTCGTAGGTGGTGCTGTTCTCAGGGGTGGCCGATCGATGATCGTGGCATGCGGGGGTATCAAGGGCGGCGTGGGGAAAACGACCATTGCCGTGCATCTTGCTGTGTTGGCTGCGATGGCAGGACGAGAGGTTTTGCTGATCGACGGCGACAGTCAAGGGAGTGCGTCCGATTTTACCGCCATTCGCCGTGAGGCGCTTGGAGGCGATGCAGGCTACTCCAATGTACAACTGTTCGGTGCTGCAATCCGTGCGGAAGGGATGCGGCTTGCGCCCAAATATGATGAGATCGTCATCGACGTCGCAGGGCGCGACAGCGCAGGCCAGCGTGCCGCGATCGCAATCGCTGATGTTGTTATTTTGCCTTTTCTACCAGGGTCTTTTGACGTCTGGGGCTTAGAGAGGACGGTAGATCTCATCGAAGAGGCGCGTGCCTACAACGATCACTTGCGCACGGTGGCCTTGCTCAACCGAGCGGATCCTTCCGACCGAGACAACCTCGCTGCCATTCATACCGTGGATGGGGTGGGTGACATTCACGTGTTACGGGCACGTCTTGGTAACCGCAAGGCCTTTCGGTCTTCCACAGGACAGGGCTTGATCGTGACGGAAACAAAACCGCGTGATGACAAGGCTATTGCAGAAATCAAGTTGCTTTTTTCGGAGATATTCCCTGACCTCTGTACGGCAGAATCAGGGCTAAGCAGTTTGGGCTAGGCGCGTAAGCGCATTCTTTGCAGGAAGAGAGACAAGAAGCGGTCTTCTCTCCTCACCGCCCTGAAGGGCGCGGATTGAAACGGAGATATTGATGACGAATAGTCCGCCACGTGCGCCACGACCTTCTGCGATCCGGCGCAGACCACTCCCAGACTCCTCACAGTCGGTCGAAGAATTTATTCAGGCCGGAACCGGTGTGGATGGGTCTCCTGCAGAAGGAGCCTCCGCAACGTCTGTCTCGGCGACTCCCTCGACAGCGTCCAAGCCCACCCCACAGATACCCCTCAAGCAGCAGACGCATGTGCGGCGGGGGGGGGGGAACGCGCATTTTGCCCTGTTCCTCAGTATGTGCGCGTTGGGTGTGGCGTCATTCGATGCTTATCGTTTGCTGTTGCCACAACCTACGCCTGTGGTGCCCGTCACCTCTCCCCGAGAAAGCCTGCCCTCCAAGGTCGTAGCCTCACCACCGCCACCGGCTGCCGCACCGGCCCCAACGCCCTCGATGTCGGCTTCTCAGGGGATTCAGTGGCTTGCCATCACGGATTTGCAGTTTGCACGCCATGATTTGCTGTTGGGCCTGAACGATTCGGCCATAGCCTCCTTGGTGTTGGCCAAGATTCACCTGAATTTTCTAGGCAAGCCCTTCGCCCCAGAAAGCATCGAGTTGGATCGCATTCTTTCTGGGTTACAAAGTGCGCCGGTGTTGTCACTCGGACACCTCGATCGTGACATTGAAGCCCTAAAAGAGACGTGGGTACGGGTGACGTTCGGCCCTCCACCACTCGGCGGTGATACGGGTCTGCTGGGTTGGCTCACGCCCTGGCATAAGTCCAACCACCCAGAATCGCGTACGGAATTAGAGACGACCGATGCGGGCCGATATCTGGTGGCACGCCTGGATCGTCTCAAGTGGTTGGCATTATGGGGAGATGAAGCCGGTCTTCGTAGTGCCAGTGCAACCCTCGAAGACCTGCTGGGGTCTCAGTTTCTCAAAAGCCCAGAGGCAAAACCCTGGTTGTTCTGGATCCGTAGTTTGCAACGAACACCGTTGCGGCATGATGTCACGGAGCTTAACACACTGATTGTACGATTGTCCCGAATGGAGTTGCCACCTTAAGGGCTGCCATTTTTTCTTGGTTGGGTGCGAAAACGACGCCACGCTCGGTGACAATGGCGTCAATCAACGATGCGGGGGTGATGTCGAATGCAGGATTCCACGCTTGTACGCCAGGCGCGGCAATGGACGTACCGGAGAACGTGAGGATCTCCTCTGAAGGACGGATCTCAATGGGGATGAGTCCGCCGTTTGCACGTTCCATGTCGAGGGTGGACGTAGGCGCAACTACCATAAAACGAACGCCGTGGTAGCGTGCGGCGATGGCGAGGGGGTAGGTTCCGATCTTATTGGCAGTATCGCCGTTGGCTGCGATGCGATCGGCACCCACCACAACCCACTGGATGGGGCGGGTGGCCATGAGGTGTGCAGCGGCGCCCTCCGTGATGAGGGTAACGGGAATGTTGTCACGTGCCAGTTCCCATGTGGTGAGGCGCGCACCTTGTAACCACGGGCGAGTTTCATCGGCGTATACTTGCTTTATGCGCCGATTGGCATAGGCAGTGCGGATGACACCCAGCGCGGTACCATAGCCGCCTGTTGCCAGCGAGCCTGCGTTACAATGGGTAATGACGTCCCCCTCGCCATCAAACAGGGCAGCGCCGAGTGCTCCCATTCGGTGGTTGTCTGCGATGTCGGATGTGTGAATGCCTTGTGCAGTGGCGAGTAAATCAGCACCGGGATCTCCCACGGGAAGGGTCTCAATGGCTGTACGCAGCTGCTTGAGTGCCCAAAACAGGTTCACAGCGGTGGGACGGGTCGCCGCCAATAGCGCAAGATCGGCTTCCACGTCTGTGCGCCATGTAGCAGGAGACAAGCGATAGCGGTTTCGTGCGGCCAGTACCACACCATAGGCAGCCGTGATACCAATGGCAGGCGCACCGCGCACCGCCATCTCGCGGATCGCTTGGGCAACGGCAGAGACCTCATGGAGATCCAGGTAGACCTCTTCTTGGGGTAGGCGTCGTTGGTCGAGGATACGGAGATGGTCGTCGTGCCATGCAACGGCTTCGACTGTTGTTTTCATGATACATTTTCCTATTTTTAAACAACGATATTTTTCTTATAATTACAGATCTTGTGTACAGAGCGCAACGTGTGTAGAATAGTTTGTACTATTATTACAACTAACCTTGATTAGGAGTGTATTGTTATGAGAAATTTTTCAAAAGTGATGCGTTACGCAGCCATCCCCGCGTTGTGCCTGGGACTCGGAACGATGACCAACGCTGCCACCATGGGCGAAGGCTATGTGGTCGACTCAACCGGTAGTGCTGTGACAGACATGTCCCAAGACCGTGGTTGTGTGCGCAGTACATTTGCGGATGGTCGGACTCCCGCCGAGTGTGGTGGCGTAGCTGCGCCCATTTCCGTACCGAAGACCATGGGACATACAGAGCCCCATGCGCCGTCTGTCTTGAGCAAAACGACCGTAGAAGGCAAGGCACTCTTTGATACCAACAAAGCTGTCCTCAAGCCCCAAGGCAGATCGGCCTTGGCAAAACTCGTGAGAGAGATCAAGAGCACGCCAGGTGTCCAAGAGGTACGTGTGGTGGGCTATACCGACAGCAAAGGCTCCGCTGCGCACAATCAGATCCTTTCCGAACACCGTGCCCAAACGGTTAAAAATTACCTGATGCAGAATGGTGTACGTCATGTGACTGCCGAAGGTCGTGGCGAGGCTGACCCGGTCGGGGACAACCGCACCGCAGCAGGTCGTGCAATGAACCGTCGTGTCGAGGTCGAGATCCGTTAACAGTGCTTCATCGTGGGATCTGGACGTACATACTATGTCTGTATCCGACGCTTTTTTGCTGAAAGCCCGCTGGGTTCTCCCTGTAGAGCCAGCGGGCGTTGTTTTTGAACACTACAGCGTGGTCGTTCAGGACGGTCGCATTTTGGACGTTCTGCCTTCTGCCACCGCTGTACAACGCTATCCGACCTTTCCTTCCGTCTCTCTCGATCAACATATCCTGATCCCAGGATTCGTCAATGCCCATACCCATGCGGCGATGGCTTTGTTGCGTGGATTTTCGGATGATTTGCCTTTGATGACCTGGCTTACGGAGCACATCTGGCCTGCCGAGGCCCATTGGGTCAGTCCTGCTTTTGTGCGCGAGGGTACCTTGCTCGCTGCCGCTGAGATGTTGTCAGGCGGCGTCACTTGTTTTAACGACATGTATTTTTTCCCGGAGGAGATCGCCGAAGCAGCCCTCACCGTCGGGATTCGTGCCTGCGTTGGCCTGATTGTGTTGGATTTTCCGACCGCTTGGGCCGCAAACGCTACTCATTATCTTGACCGCGCATTGGTCGTTCATGACCGTCTGCACGGTGTTCCTCTCATCCGTACCGCACTCACACCACACGCTCCCTATACGGTCTCAGATGCACCGTTGGAACGGGTACGTGCTCTCTCCGAGGCGTGGGATGTGCCCATTCACATGCATGTACACGAAACCGCGACCGAAGTGCAGAACGGTGAGCGCCCGCTTGCGCGATTAGCACGCTTGGGCTTGCTCTCTCCGCGCCTGGTTGCGGTGCACATGACACAACTCACAGAAGCGGAAATCGATGCCTGTGCACGTACCGGCGTACAGGTCGTGCATTGTCCTGAATCCAACCTGAAACTGGCTTCGGGTTTCTGTCCGGTGGTCCGCTTGCGGGCCGCAGGTGTCAACGTCTCGATTGGTACCGATGGTGCTGCGAGCAACAACGACTTAGATATGTTGGGGGAACTGCGCACAGCGGCTCTACTGGCGAAGGCGGTCGCGGGTGATGCCGCTGCTTTGAGTGCCCACGAAGCGATACGCTTGGCCACCCTGGGCGGCGCACAAGCACTGGGCATGGGAGGTGAGATTGGTTCTATCGTCGCAGGGAAAGCGGCGGATCTCGTTGCCCTCGATCTCTCAGGACTTGCCACAGAACCCGTGTACCATGCTGCTTCGGCGCTGGTCTATTCTGCCGTGCGTACAGCCGTAACCGATGTCTGGGTGGCGGGACGCCGTGTCGTGCATAACCGAGTGCTGACCACGGTGGACACTTCCGCTGTGTTGGACAAAGCACGTGCATGGCGGCAGCGTATCGCGCAATAAGCCTTGCTGTTCTTACCAAAACTCGGCAATGGCGTGCTCACTCAGCAGCGTCGCTAGTACAGCATTTTTGCTATATCTTTGCTATATCTTTGCTATATCTTTGCTATACCTGAAAGAACCGTTGTACTCCTTATGTTTTACCACACACCCCTGAGGATGAGCGCGTGGATCCTTACGTTACTGAAGACCAACAGGTCGAGGCCATCAAACAATGGTGGAAAGAAAATGGAACCAGCATCATCGTAGGGATGGTACTGGGTCTTGCGATTATATTCGGGATGCGCACATGGAACGATTGGCGTGCGCAGAACGCCGAAGCAGCCTCGGCACTCTACCAATCGATCGAAGCGGCACTGCAAAAAAATCAACCTTTGGTTGTACAGTCCCTCAGCACACGCCTCCTCGAAGAATACCCTGCCTCGATCTATGCGGCACTTGGGGCGCTGGCCCACGCGTCCGTGTTCGTGACCCAGGGCGATCTGGTGGGGGCACGGGGACGCCTAGAATGGGTGATTGCACAGTCGTCGGAGCCACACATCCAAGGACTGGCTGCCTTGCGTTTGGGCTATCTTCTCCTGGAACAGGGAGATACCGCACGCGCCCTCACGCTGGCTGCCTCGGCTGCCTCAGCCGGTTTTCAGGCAGGGGCCGATGAACTCCGTGGGGATGTCCTGCGTGCCCAAGGCGACCGAAAAGGGGCGCGGACTGCCTATCAAGCGGCCCTGGCGGGACTCTCGGCCGGTTCTGGGGTATCCTCTGTCCTTCGCTTGAAAATCGATGATGCGGGTGGCGAGCTATGAAGCGCATAGGAACGAGGACGATACGACGCAGTGCGGTGCTGGCCATGCTCACGTGGCTTGCGGGGTGTTCTACCATCAGTGAGTGGTTCGCGGCCGATACAACGATCCCTCCCGCCCCCCTGCCGCCCATCTCGACGCCCCTATCGACAAGCCAGGGGATTGGGCACAGCCTCTGGACAACATCGAGCGGTGTGGGTACGGCCAAACAGTTTCTTCGCCTACGCCCACTTCTTCTGGACGGCCAGGTGATTGTGTCCAATGCCGATGGCGAGGTGGTCGCTTACAGCACAAGCGGTACACAGCTCTGGCGGACGGCCACCAACCTCCCCCTGGTAGGGGGAACAGGCGGGGGGGATGATCTCGTCGTGGTTGGCAGTACCAAAGGGGACGTGGTCGCCTTATCCAGTCAGGATGGCAAGGAACGCTGGCGAACCTCGATCTCTGGAGAGGTACTCGCACCCCCCCGAGTGAGCGAAGGCGTGGTGGTGGTGCGCTCACTCGATGGCAATGTGATGGGACTCTCTGCGCTCAATGGCACACGTCAGTGGGTTTTTAGCCGCACGGTTCCGGTGCTGACCTTGCGTGGGGTCAGTACCCCGTTGATCGCAGAGGGACGAGTCTTTGTGGGATTGGACAATGGGCAACTAATCACGTTGTCCCTGCATGACGGGCATCTGTTGTGGGAAGCGGTGATCGCGGTACCCAAGGGTCGCTCCGAACTAGAGCGCATGGTAGACATTGATGCTGATCCTGTGTTGTTCGAGGGCACTTTGTACGTAGCGGCCTTTCAGGGACGGGTAGTGGCGGTGGATCCCGAAAACGGTCAGTTGCGTTGGTCTCGCATCCTTTCTACCGCAACGGGGATTGCGGTCGATCGTAGGCATGTGTATGCCACCGATGATGAAAGTGTGGTGTGGTGCTTGGATCGATCAACGGGCAGTGCACTGTGGCGTCAAGATGCATTGCGCAACCGAGACCTTACCGGCCCCACAGCCTATGGTAGCACCGTGTGGGTCGGTGATTTGGAGGGTTATCTGCATGTGATCAACCAGGAAGACGGCCGCATCCTGGCTCGGACGTCCCTAGAGGGGAAGCCTATTCTCGCCGCTCCTGTCGTACAAGGGTCTGTGTTGTACGCGGTTGGGAGTGGTGGCGCGGTGGCTGCCTTTAAAGAGTGAGGATCGGCAAGACGCCTCTCTGAGATCCCTCTCTGAAGATTCGGAGAGGCGTTTCAACAGACTCAGGACTGTAGGTCAGGACTGTAGGCGCTTAGGGACGGGAAAGACGACGTCTTCGCGCTGTCCTTGGTTTTCTTCTACGGAGTCGGCACCCCACACACGTAGACGCGCCACTACCTCGTCCACCAACACTTCGGGCGCGGAGGCGCCTGCGGTTACGCCGACGGTTTTCACGCCGACAAGCCATTCTTCGCGAATGTCGGCTGCTGAATCGATTAGATACGAAGGGACGCCGAGCTTTGCAGCGATTTCTCGCAGACGGTTGGAGTTAGAGCTGCTGGGAGAACCGACGACCAAAACAATGTCACAGGTACGTGCCAGTTCTTTTACGGCATCTTGGCGATTTTGGGTGGCGTAGCAAATATCGTCTTTCTTTGGCCCCACCAAGGCAGGAAAATGGCTGTGGAGGGTCTCAATCACGATACGGGTGTCATCCATCGACAAGGTGGTTTGGGTTGCGAAAGAAACACGGGTAGGATTGCGCAATTGTACTTTGGCGACATCTTCGGGTTTCTCCACCAAATGGATCTTACCGCCGCTGGCTTGGCTGTAACGGCCCATCGTGCCCTCTACTTCGGGGTGGCCTGCGTGCCCGATCAGAATCACATCGCGTCCTGCACGGGCGTGTCGGGCAACCTCCAAATGAACTTTGGCAACGAGGGGACAGGTGGCATCCAGCACCCGCAAGGATCGGCGGGTTGCTTCGTCTTGTACGGCTTGCGAGACACCATGCGCACTAAAGATGACCGTAGCCCCCTCTGGTACTTGATCCAATTCCTCGACGAATACTGCACCACGCACCCGTAAGGTTTCGACCACAAATCGATTGTGAACGACTTCATGACGCACATAGATGGGGGTACCAAAACGTTCTATGGCGCGGTTCACAATATCGATGGCGCGATCGACGCCAGCACAAAAACCACGCGGATTGGCTAGGATAACACGCATCAATGAAAATCCCCTCATCAGAAGAACGATAAGATACCAGACTATTAGCAAACTATGAAAAAAACGGGTACCGTATGTCGGGCAACGTACATCCACGCAGAATAGACACAGGCAATATAAGAATATTCACAAGCTTGGGAAATCGTGGCAGCAACCTTCCTGCTGCAGGGTGACAAATATCATAGAGACGTAAACTGAATGGTTTCTGTCCAACACCGTGACTCTAATTCAGTGGTTTATGGATCGGCACAGTGGCCGATACAGGTAGACTGCAGTTTGCACAAGCATGGGGGTAAACAGTGTCTGTGGGACGGCAGACTGATCGTGGAGGGCCGGGTTTTGGCCTCGGTTTTACCCTTATAGAATTAATCGTGGTCATCACGCTGATCAGCATCCTGGGTGCTGTCCTGTTGGAACGGTTCTTGCGTTACAGGGAAATGGCAGAGAAGACGGCGATGGAGCAAGTCATCGTCATTCTGCAAAGTGCGATGACGCTACGGGTATCCGCTTTCTTGGTGCGCTCTCAGATCGAACGGATCGAGGCAATGCCCCAACAGAATCCAATGGGGTGGCTTGCCGAGAAACCCAGCAATTATATCGGAGAATACTACCAGCCCGACCCTGTCGATTTACCGCAAGGCTCTTGGTATTATGATCTGCATGATCACGAATTGGTGTACTTGGTTGACAGTGGACGCTACTTTGTGCCTGGTGTCGATGGACGGCGGTGGGTACGCTTGCGGATCGAACTCCTCTACGACGATCTCGATCGTCCGCAGGGTTCGAGGGGGGGTACGGGTCAAACAGGCAAACAAGAACTGGCCGGTGTGGTCATACGTCCTGTTCATCCGTATCATTGGTTTTGGCAGTGACTGTCCTAAAGAACTGATCAGTAGCGAAGGGGGGGAGTATGAATAACGGGTCGATGAATAACAAAGAAGCTGGTTTTACCCTGATTGAATTGATTATGGTGATCGTGATTTTGGGCATTCTCGCCATTACGGCCTTGCCGAAGTTTAACGATTTGCGTAGTGATGCCTCTGGTGCAGCGGCATCCGGGGTAGCAGGTGCCTTGAACTCTGCATTCAGCGTCAATTATTCGACGTTCATTGTCAACAGCACAAAAGCGGTGCGCATAAATGCTACTGCGCAGGCATGTAGTGATACTGCAATGCTGGGTACGGCGGGTATCCTGCAAGGCGGTTTACCAAGCGGGTACACGATGTCGACGGGTACTGCCAATTGTACTGCGGCAGGCGCAACGCTGGCGTGTACTGTGTCTGGTTCCAACTCCTCTACCGCTTCTGTCACGTTGATTTGTACGGGTTAGTCATTTCTATTCGCTAACCGCATGACGGGCGGAATCCAGGAAACCGAGGAACGGTTGTTCTTGGGGTTCCAAGAGGGCATGTCTCCGAGCGGTGATCAACACCGCCTCGGGATGGTTCAGGTAGGTGATCTACGGAGTTGGGGTGGCGATCCGTCCCATTCATCCCGTCCCGATTTGTCCGTGTCGCTGGTTTTGATCGTGCAGGTTTTGATCGTGCAGGTTTTGATCGTGCATGCTCTGAGAACGGATCGGTGACGAGGGGGGGCTGATGAAAAACGGGGCTATGAATCAGAAAGAAGCGGGTTTTACGCTGATTGAATTGATTATGGTGATCGTGATTCTGGGCGTTCTCGCCATTACGGCCTTGCCGAAGTTTAACGATTTGCGTAGTGATGCCTCTGGTGCAGCGGCATCCGGAGTGGCAGGTGCCTTGAACGCTGCATTCAGCATCAATTATTCGACGTTCATTGTCAACAGCACAAAAGCGGTGCGCATGAGTAGTAGCGTGCAAGCGTGCAATGATGCGACGGTGATGGGTACGGCGGGTATCCTGCAAGGCGGATTACCAAGCGGGTACACGATGTCGACGGGTACTGCCAATTGTACTGCGGCGGGCGCGACGTTGGCGTGCACTGTTTCTGGTGCCAAATCTTCTACCGCTTCTGTCACGTTGATTTGTAAGGGTTAGTCATTTCTATTCGCTAACCGCATGACTGGCGGAATCCAGGAAACCGAGGAACGGTTGTTCTTGGGGTTCCAAGAGGGCATGTCTCCGAGCGGTGATCAACACCGCCTCGGGATGGTTCAGGTAGGTGATCTACGGAGTTGGGGGGCGATTCCTATCGTCGGCTTTGGTTGTGAACCTTCTGCTAACAGATCGGTGAATTGGGGGGCTGATGAGAAATGGGCTTATGAACCAAAAAGAAGCTGGTTTTACGCTGATTGAATTGATTATGGTGATCGTGATTCTGGGCATTCTTGCCGTGACCGCTTTGCCAAAATTTAACGATCTTCGTAGTGATGCCTCTACAGCAGCGGCATCCGGGGTGGCCGGTGCGTTGAACGGAGCGTTTAGCAATAATTTTTCGACATTCCTCGCCAACAGCACAAAAGCGATCCGCATAAATGCTACCGCGCAGGCATGTAGTGATACTGCAATGCTGGGTACGGCGGGTGTTCTGCAGGGTGGTTTACCAAGCGGGTACACGATGTCGTCAGATACTGTCAACTGTTCTGCGTCGGGCGCAACGCTGGCATGTACTGTTTCTGGCAGCAACGCCTCGACTGCTTCTGTCACGCTGATTTGTACAGGCTAGTGGTTTTTATCCGCTGACCGCATGGTGAGCAGAACAGGAGGGTGAGAGTAGTTGTAGGGAATCTCCAAGAACCCGGTGAACGGTTGTTCTTGGTGTTCCAAAGGGTGATCTCTCCGAATGGTGATCAACACCACCTCGGGCGGGTCAGGTAGGTGAGCAAGGATGTAGGTGTGGCGTCCGTTCATTCGTATCGCTGGTTTTGGTCGTGAACGTTCTGAGAACGGATCGCTGAACTAGGGGGAATGATGGAAAACAGGATGATGGACAGCAAAGAAGCTGGTTTTACGCTGATTGAATTGATTATGGTGATCGTAATTCTGGGCATTCTTGCCATTACGGCCTTGCCAAAGTTGAACGATCTTCGTGGGAATGCTTCTGCAGCAGCAACCAGTGGGGTGGCCGGGGCGCTGAACACAGCGTTTAGCACCAATTATTCGGCATTCTTCGCAGACAGCAATAAAGGGGTTGCGGTAAATGCCTCCACGCAACTGTGCAATGATGTGGCAGTAACGAGTGCTGGGGGTATTCTACAGGGTGGCTTGCCAAGCGGTTATGCAATGGTCAGTGCTGGTGCCTCTAGCGGTGTCGATTGCAGGGTGGCGGGAACAACGCTCGCGTGTCTCGTTTCTGGCCCCAACTCCTCAAGTGCTTCTGTCACGCTGGTTTGTACAGGCTAGTCGTTTGTATTCGCTGACCGCATCATGGGCAGAGCAGGAGAGTGGGTGTGGGGAATGTCCAAGAGATCAGTGAACGGTTGTTCTCGGTGTTCCAAGAGGGATTGTCCCCGAGCGGTGATCAACACCGCCTCGGAAGAAAGCCGTCGATCAAAGCACTGGAACCCATTGCGGAAGCAGGATTGGCGAGGTTTTATGCCGAGGCTGCGCGTGAGCGTAAAAAACACCGCCCAGGCATAATAGCACGGGCACGCATTGCCTTTCATCTGCAAAAAAAGATGGTGGCAGCCGGTTATCCGCTGCCTGTGGTTCGACAGGTGCTCATCGCTATGATCCTATCTGCCTTTATTTCTAGGTTGCCCTAGTGCGTGGCGGTATGCGCTGGTTTGCTGATCTGTTTTGGGTACATCTAGGACACTGGTTTGGACGACGCCAGTTGACCGTTCTTGCGGAGACCTGTTACCGCAACGGATCGGCCTGGTTCTCCCTCGGCAAGAGTCTGTTGGATCGCGATTGTCCTAAGGAAGCGGTGCTCGCCTTTGAAAAAGCAACACAGTACGACCCCGAGCACGCCCGTGCTTGGTGTGGTTTGGGGGCTGCACATCGTTATTTGGCCAATCTGCCTGCTGCACGTCGTGCCTACGACGAGGCTGTTCGCATTGATCCCCGTTTCTCGCAGGCGCTAAGCAACCTCGGCGAATTGTGCTTAATCCAAGGGGATCCTGAGACGGCGCTCACCTATTGTGATCAAAGTCTGGCCTGCGATCCCCGTTTACGGGAAGCACTGACCAACCGTGTTGCGGCCCTTTTTGAGCTGGGTCGTTATCCTGCTGCAGAAACCGCTGCCCTAGAAGGCATTGCACTTTTCCCCCAGCAAGCGGCCATGCATGTCAATTATGGCAACGTACTTTTGCACACAGGCCAAGCGCGTTCGGCGATTGCCGCCTTCCGCAAAGCTCTGGACTGTGATCCTGGTTGTGCAGAAGCCCACTTAAATCTCGCAACATTGCTTGGTGAATCGTATCACCTGAGTCACGCGATCCGTTTTATCGAACAAGAAATCGCCCTGAAAGGTGAAACGGCACAACGCTTATGGTCACTCGCTTTGGCGCAAGTGGCCAGCCAAGATCATGCGGCCGCCGAAAAAACCTGCCACAAAGCCCTGGAGATGCACCCGAGCAATCTCTCTGCCATGATCACCTTGGCAAGTTGTTTGAGTACACGCGGAAAACACCATGAAGCGATTGATCTGCATCGACAGGCGTTGCAGGTCAATCAGAATATGCCTTCCATCTTTTCCAACATTGCTTTTGATGCTACCTACCTGCCTACTATATCCGCCGAAGTGGTGTTTCAATACCACAGAGAATGGTCACAACGGTTCGAGCAACCCGCTGCTGCGCAGTGCTATTCGCACAACCCAGGCGGTGATCCTGATCGTCCTCTGCGGATTGGCTACGTTTCTGGTGATTTTGGCCAGCATCCTGTTGGTTTTCTGTTGCTCGATGTCCTACGGCACCACGACCGTTCACAATACGAAATCCATTGCTTTTCTATGATGCGCAAGGATGACGATATTACCCGTGCTATCCGTGAGCAAGCCTACGCTTGGCATGACATCTTGCTCACAAGCCACGAAGACCTTGCAAAGGAAATCCATGCGTGCAAGATCGACCTATTAGTCGATCTCTCAGGGCACACGGCCTACAACCGCCTGCCTACTTTTGTGTTGAAACCAGCCCCCCTCCAAGTGACCTGGATTGGGTATTTTCACTCAACGGGATTAGACAGCATCGATTATTTCATTACGGATCCGTATACATCGCCGCGTGGCTCTCAACAATGGTTTTCGGAAACCCCTGTGTGGCTACCACATTCGCGTTTTTGTTACGCACCGCCCACGTATGCCACAGAAGTCAGCCCCTTGCCTATGAATACCAGAGGCTATGTTACTTTTGGGTCGTTTAATCGGGTCGAGAAATTGATGGATCCCGTCCTGGACGCATGGTCGCGCATTGTCAACGCCGTTCCACAGAGCCGTCTGATCGTAAAAGCAGGCAAACTGGAGGATGACAGTATACGCGAGGAACTGTCAGAGCGTTTTGCAGCGTTTGGACTCACAGGCGATCGCTTGGAACTCCGTGGGCCATCGTCCCACATCGATATGTTGGCCCAATACGGTGAAATAGACATTGCGTTGGATACGTTCCCCTTCAATGGTGGCATGACTACCCTGGAGGCGCTCTGGATGGGGGTACCCGTCACGACCCTTGCGGGTCAGGGGGTGGTGGCACGCCAAACGGTTTCTGCGCTCATCAATATTGGGCTGGAATCGCTGGCCTTTCCGAACAGTGAAGCATTCATCGAAGGAACCATTGCGCTTGCGAGTGATCCGCAGAGGCTCGCAACGATTCGCGGGCAACTGCGCTCCCGTATGGCGGCAAGTCCGTTGCGGCAATCAGAGTCATTTACCCGTGATCTCGAAACACTCTATCGAAGCATGTGGCAGGCATGGTGTCGGGGCGATCGTTTGCTCTCTGCTCTTGTGTGAGGTGTGCTGGCGCACCAAGACACGAAGAACCTTGCACACGCATCGCGCACGGGAACACAGTGGTCGTCTTTTACGAGGATTCTGCTATAGTTGACCGTCGCGCATGGGGCGCGTCCTGTTATCGTACTTTGCGTCGTACTTTGCATGGTTTCTGCTGAGGACAGATGTCTCTTTTTACTCCTGATGATCATCGTTTTATGTCTAGGGCGCTACAACTGGCGGCACGGGGTCTCTATACAACCGATCCGAACCCTAGGGTGGGTTGCGTCCTGGTACGCGACAACGAAGTGGTGGGCGAAAGCTGGCACGAACGCGCTGGAGAAGGACATGCCGAAGTACGTGCTTTGGCGCAAGCGGGCGATCGGGCGCGGGGTGCCACGTGTTACGTTACCCTGGAGCCATGCTGCCATCATGGGCGCACCCCACCCTGTGTGCGTGCCCTGATTAAGGCAGGGGTCACACGGGTAGTAGCCGCCATGGAAGACCCGAATCCCCTCGTCTGGGGACAAGGTCTCGTAGAACTAGAAGCCGCAGGTATTGCAACCAACGTGGGCTTGATGTCCTCCGAAGCACATGCGATCAACCCAGGCTTTATCAAAAGAATGCGCTCTAAACGGCCCTTTGTCCGGTGCAAACTCGCCATGAGCCTCGATGGACGTACCGCCATGGCTTCCGGGGAGAGTCGCTGGATCACCAGTGCCCCGGCTCGCTTGGACGTACAACGCCTTCGTGCACGCAGTTCGGTGGTCATGATGGGCATTGGCACGGTCTTGGCCGACGATCCGCTGTGTACTGTGCGTCTTGAGACGTTGCCCGACGATTATCCAGGGGCTTCTACCACCCCCATCGTGCGCCAACCCCTGCGCGTGGTGGTCGATCCCCATTTGAGTCTGCCAGAAAACGCCCGAATGCTCTCTGCGCCCGGCAGAACCCTCATTGCCACCGCAAGCGAAGACACCGAAGTGGCAGACCTCCTGCGGGAGCGTGGCGCAGAAGTGGTACACCTCCCGGGTGGGCGCGACACCGTTGATTTGAAAGCGTTGCTCGATTTTCTGGGTACCTCCGAAATCAACGAAGTCCTGTTGGAAACCGGTGCAACCTTGAGTGGTTCGATGCTACAGGCGGGCCTGGTGGACGCATTGGTGATCTACATGGCACCCATCTTGTTGGGAGATGGTGCACGGGGTCTGTTTCATCTTCCGGGTCTTGTGCAGCTTGCCAATGCATACCATTTGGAGATCCGAGAAATGCGAGCGGTTGGCAAAGATTGGCGCATCGAAGCCAGCGTACAAGCACGGCCCTAGCCTCTGGATGGGTTACGATGTTCACAGGTATCATTCAAGCGGTTGGCAAAGTGTTGGCGCTGGAGCCAGCAGGTGGTGATTTGCGTATACGCATCGGTACCGGCACCCTGGATCTCTCGGATGTCGCGGTGGGTGACAGCATTGCTGTGAACGGTGTCTGTCTCACCGCAGTACAGTTACCAGGCGATGGTTTTTGGGCCGATGTCTCGGCAGAAACGGTCTCCTGTACCCTGATCCATCGCTTACCCAGGGGGGGGGCTGTCAACTTAGAAAAGGCGCTTACTCCCACGACCCGATTGGGTGGGCATTTGGTGAGCGGCCATGTAGATGGGGTCGGAAAGGTCATTGCACGCACCCAAGAGGCGCGTTCAGAACACTTCACCCTCGCGGCCCCCCCTGAACTCGCTCGCTACATCGCCCACAAGGGCTCGATTTGCATTGATGGGGTGAGTTTGACGGTCAACCGTGTCGATGGTGCACACTTTGCACTCAACATCGTGCCCCATACGATACGCAACACGATCATTCATGAATACAAAGCGGGACGGGAAGTCCATCTAGAAGTAGACATCATCGCCCGTTATCTGGAACGCTTGCTTTTGGGGGAGCGTGCCACCCAACCCCAAGGCCGTGTCACGCAAGAGATGCTGGCGGCTGCGGGTTTTATGACTTCGACGTAGGCCAACGGTGCGCACAGATACGATCAAAATACTCTTTGTTTGCATGGGAAACATCTGTCGTTCTCCCACGGCGCAGGGCGTCTTCACGCAATGGGTACACAAAAACAAACTGAGCCATCGGTTTGAGATTGATTCGGCGGGTACCCATGCCTATCATGTGGGCGAGCCACCCGATCGGCGTAGCCAGGCCGCAGCGTTGCGTCGCGGTGTTGATCTCAGTGCGTTACGTGCTAGGCGGGTGGTTCCGAAGGATTTCGAGCACTATGATTATCTGTTGGCGATGGATCGTGACAACTACCAATCCTTGATCCAACAAGCCCCTCAGTACGCCCACAAGGTTCGTCTGTTTTTGACCTTCGCGCCACACCTCCCCGCTGAGGAAGTGCCCGATCCCTACTATGGAGGGGCGAACGGCTTTGACCATGTGCTCGACCTCATAGAGGCTGCCGCACAGGGTCTGCTCGCGGCCTTGCTCCCCGACTTAGACGTACAGCACCCCTCATGAGCAAGCAGCTTCTGCGTTCAACCTTTACCGTTGGTGGTATGACCCTGATCTCGCGCATCCTGGGCTTTCTGCGAGATATGGTCGTTGCGCGGTATTTTGGAGCAAGCAATGGCGCGGATGCGTTCTTTGTTGCTTTTCGTATTCCCAATTTTTTGCGTCGGTTGTTTGCCGAGGGATCGTTTTCGCAGGCGTTTGTACCCGTACTGTCCGAGCAAAAGACCCTGTACGGACACGACGAAGTGCGTGCCCTGATCGGACATGTGGCTGGGGTGCTTGGGCTGATTGTGGTGTTGATTACGATCTTGGGGGTGCTCGCAGCGCCTGTGTTGGTCATGGTGTTCGCGCCGGGTTTTGTCAGTGAGCCAACCCGCTACGGACTGACCGTCGAGATGCTTCACATCACTTTTCCTTACCTCACGTTCATTTCCTTGGCAGCACTCGCCGGTGGCGTACTCAATACCTACGGGCGGTTTGGGGTTCCTGCTTTTACGCCCGTTTTTCTCAATTTGTCGATGATTGCAGGTGCCCTCCTCTTGGCACCACACCTGGAGCATCCGGTCACGGGCCTGGCTTGGGGTGTGTTGCTAGGGGGTGCGTTGCAACTGATGGTACAGCTCCCATTTGTCTTTCGGTTGGGACTGTTGGCTTTGCCGAAGCCGAGTTTCCAAAACGCAGCGGTACGGAAGATCCTCAGGCTCATGGTACCGACGCTGTTTGGTTCTTCAGTGGCCCAGATCAATTTGCTGTTTGACACGCTGATTGCGTCTTTTTTGGTGATGGGCAGCGTTTCTTGGCTGTATTATTCCGATCGGTTGTTAGAGTTTCCGTTGGGTGTCTTTGGAATCGCCATTGCGACCGTGATTTTGCCAAAGCTTTCCGCCGACAATGCGATGCGCGACGCAGAAAGTTTTACGCGCACGTTGGATTGGGCACTCCGTTTGGTTGTGTTGATTGGCGTGCCTGCTGGGTTGTCGCTTGCCCTACTGGGTGGGCCATTGTTGTCCACTCTGTTTCAATATGGGGAATTTTCTGCCCATGATACCGAGATGGCCACCCGTAGTTTGATGGCTTTTTCCTTCGGATTGCCTGCGTTTATTTTCATCAAGGTGTTGGTGCCGGGTTTTTATGCCCGTCAAGACACGAAAACACCGGTACGTATCGGCATTTTTGCGATGCTCTCCAATATGGTGCTCAACGTGCTGTTGGTCTTTCCGCTTGCTCATGCGGGATTGGCACTCGCCACTACCCTATCGGCTTACTTAAATGCTGGATTGCTTTACCGTACCCTGCGTCGTGTCGGTGTTTATCATCCCCTGCCGGGTTGGGGCGGTTTTCTCACACGGGCGGCGTTGGCCAATGCAGCCATGGCGATTGTGTTGTGGTGGGGAACAGGAAGCTTAGCCTCTTGGATGGCGTGGAGTGTATTGGCGCGTGCTGCGCATTTGGTACTTTGGATCGTAGTGTGTATGGGGGTTTATTTCTCAGTGCTTATCGTGAGCGGAGTCCAGATCCGATCCCTTTTGCTGGGCCGCAGTCCTACCATTGCAGCGGCGGAAAAAACTGCTGGGCTGGGATCCCAATAGCCTATGGAAATCATTCGTGGCATACACAATCTACAGCCTCGGCATCGGGGTTGTGTGGCGAGCATTGGCAATTTCGATGGTGTGCATTTAGGGCACCAGCAAGTTTTGGGACAACTCGCAGTACAGGCGGGGATCTATGGGGTTCCCACCTTGGTTATCACCTTTGAACCCTATCCACAAGAATATTTTGCACCCGATCGTACTCCTCCGCGTCTTACCCGATTTCGCGAAAAGGTAGAAGTCTTGCGTCGTTATTCGGTGGATCGGGTACTGTGCCTGCCGTTCAATGATCGGATGGCCGCTATGACAGCGGAGGATTTTATCGAACGGATTTTGGTAGCGGGTCTTGGGATACGCTATTTGGTTATTGGGGACGATTTCCGTTTTGGCCATGATCGGCGTGGTGACGCGACCATGCTCCGAGTGGCGGGTATGGCGCATGGTTTTCCTGTGGTCAGTTTGCATACGTTTCGTGTTGATCATATGCGGGTCAGCAGTACGGGGGTTCGGGATGTACTCGGTCAAGGTGACTTTGAGCGGGCTGAAAGGCTATTGGGCAGACCGTATCGCATGGTGGGACGGGTAGCGCACGGCGACAAACGCGGACGGATGATCGGGGTGCCTACTGCGAATCTGTTTTTGCACAGGCGAACAGCGCCGCTTTCTGGCGTCTATGTTGTCGAGATGTTTGGTGTCCCTGGGGAACCACAACCTGGCGTTGCTAATATTGGGACGCGCCCTACTGCGGGGGGAATGCGATCCCTCTTAGAGGTTCATCTGCTCGATTTTACAGGCGATATCTATGGTCGCTATGTGGAGGTTGATTTTTTGCACAGAATTCGTGAGGAACGCCGCTTTGCGTCTTTCGAGGAGCTGCGTGCGCAAATTGCGATCGATATGCAGGAAGCCAGAGATTTCTTTGAAACGCTTATGTAGCGCACGCTTTTGACTTTCAGCTTGCCCCTCTCCTGAAAGGAGAGGGGTTGGGGAGAGGTGATTTCTGGGTTTGACTTGTTTTTTAGATGCCCTGATCAGTTACTGATATAGCAAGATGACTGTATTTTGAGTGGATGGCCTCTTCTTCTGCACCTCACTATATCTTGATTTTGTACTAAGAAAAGGGGTTGATTTTGACTTGATCTTAGCAAGATGCAAGATGCAAGATCAAGATCAAAAACAGCCCCCCCAGCCCCTTCCCCATGGGAAGGAGTTTATCAAAGGCTAAAAGAGTTGGTTGCAGGTATTCTTGGATACCTGAGGAGTTACGGGGAAGAACTGAATCGCCATCCTACAAAATAGCTTGTACTGCTTTCTTTCGCGACAGGTGGGCGACCATCCAGGATCGCATATCGTCTACATAGGTAAAGACCACCGGAATCACGAGCAGACTCAGAAACGTAGAGGTAATGATTCCTCCGATGATCACAATTGCCATTGGAGAACGGAAACTTGCATCACTTCCAACCCCAATCGCAACCGGCAACATCCCCGCGCCCATAGCAACGGTGGTCATGACAATGGGGCGTGATCGTTTGCGACAGGCATCCAACAAGGCTTCTTTGCGGGTCATGTGACGATCGCGCCGTGCCATGATGGCGTATTCTACGAGCAGGATCGAGTTTTTCGTCGCAACCCCCATCAGCATGATCAGCCCGATCATCGCAGGCATAGAAAGTGCCGTGCGGGTGATGAAGAGCGCAAAAATAGCGCCAGGGACAGAAAGTACCAAGGCTGCCAGAATGGTCACGGGTTGTACAAAATCTTTGAACAATAAGACCAATACGATGTACATGCACAATACCCCGGTCAGCATGGCCAATCCAAAGCCTGAGAACAATTCTCCCATGGCTTCGGCATCCCCGATGGGTTTCTGGGCGACGCCTGGGGGTAGGTTTTGTAGGCTTGGCAGGGTTGCGGCTTTTTCCTGCACAACACCAAGCGGAACACCATTCAATTCAATGTCAATGATGGTATTGCGTGTCCGGTCAAAACGTTCGATTTGAGCTGGGCCACTCGTGATTTCGATGTCAGCGACATTGGCCAGCATGATCGGGCCGTGATCGCTCGGCACGGTCAAACGAGCGATTTGATCGAGATCCTGTCGTGCCTTGTCAGGCAGTTTGACCACCACCGAAACCTGGCGTTGCGAAAAATTGATCTTGGCCAATCCCTGATCGTAATCACCAGAAGTCGCTATCCGCAAGGTATCGGCAATGGCCGCAGAAGTTACGCCCAAATCGGCAGCCTTCGCAAAATCCAGGCGAATCACCACCTCCGGCCGCACCAAGCTTGCACTGGAAGTGACATTGCCCACCCCCGGTATGTCACGCAATTCGCGCTCGACTTTTTGGGCCTGTTCGATCAGAAGACGGCCATCTTCACTCGCAAGAGAAAATTGGTATTTCGCGTTGGAACCACCAAGGCCAATCTTGATACGCACGCCGGGTAGGTTTTCCATTGCAGTGCGGAAGTCTGCTTCAATGGCCTGTTTTTTGATGCCCTGGCGTTCATTGCGTGGCGCAAGATTGATCGTGAGTGTTGCCTTTCGTACCTCACTCACACCCTGTGGCGCAAAAGGATCGCCACCAGAATGCCCTCCCCCAATGGTCGTATAAATGGTTCTTACTTGGGGATGCTGGCTGATCCGAGCCTCGGCTTGTTGCACCAAGGCAGCCGTCTCCTGGAAGGTACTGCCTGGTGGTAACGTGAGGGCAATCTGAGTTTCTGAAAGATCATCCGGTGGAATAAAACCCGTTGGCAGCAACGGTGCGAGCACTACAAGGGTGCCAAGGAAAAAGGCACTTGCCATCAGCAAGGTCATCCATCGGTGTTGTAGGCACCACTGGGCCAGGTGCATATACACGCGCTCCCAGAGCGCCTCTTTTGCGAGTCCGTGCGTGGCGTGGAGGAGATAGGCGGCCATCATGGGGGTCAGCATTCTGGCGACGACGAGCGAAAAGAACACCGCAAGAGCGGCAGTCCAACCAAACTCGACGAAGAACTTGCCGACCACACCCGTCATAAAAGCCGTCGGCAAAAAGACGGCAATCAGGGTCAACGACGTGACAATGACCGCGAGTCCAATTTCATCTGCGGCTTCCATTGCGGCCTGGTAGGGTGTTTTGCCCATCCGTAGATGGCGCATGATATTTTCGATCTCGACGATGGCATCATCAACGAGAATACCGACCACGAGCGAAAGTGAAAGCAAGGTCACAACGTTGATAGTGAAGCCGAACCAGTACATTGCACCAAAGGTAGGAATGATCGAAAGCGGTAGCGCAGTCGCGGAAACGAACGTAGCACGCCAGTCACGGAGAAACAACCAGACGACCAATACCGCAAGCAAAGCACCTTCGTACATCAGCGACATAGAACCGTTGTAGTTCTCGACCACCGGAGTCACGAAATTAAAGGCTTCCGTAACGAGAATGTCCGGGTATTGGGTCTTCAGTTGTTCTAAGGCAGCACGTACACCGTACATCACTTCTACTTCGCCCGCACCCTTGCTACGGACAACCTCAAAACCAACGACTGGTTTGCCGTTTAACAAAGCCATGGTGCGTCGTTCTGCAATTGTATCCTCGACCGTGGCCACTTGGTTCAAACGAAGGTGGCGGCCATCTGTGAAGGCGAGTTCTACCATGCCAAGCTCGTCGGTGTTTTGTACAGTTGCAAGGGTACGAATGGATTGTTCAGCACCCCCGACATCCATGCGTCCACCGGAGGCTTCTTGCTGCACCTGGCGCAATTGATGAGAAATTTCTGCCGCTGTAGTGTTCAGGGCCAGCATCCGATCAGAATCCAATTCCACATGGATTTCACGGGTGACGCCTCCCACGCGGGAAACCGCCCCCACTCCTTTGACTGCCAATAAACGCTTCGCGATTTTGTTGTCAACAAACCAAGATAATTCCTCCTCGTCCATCCGTTGCGATGCTACGGTATAGGTAAGTACAGGCATACCGGCGATATTCGATTTTGCGATCACGGGATCGCGCATATCCGAGGGTAGATCGGCACGAATACGCGAAACTGCATCACGGACATCATCGGTGGCTTCTTGGATGGATTTTTCTAGGCGAAACTCAATGGTAATGGTCGTTGTACTATCTTGCACGATCGTATAGATATGCTTGACGCCTTGGATATTGGCGACCGAGTTTTCAATTTTGCGTGCAATCTCGGTTTCTAATTGCGAAGGAGAAGCACCAGGTAGAGAGGCTGTGACAATCACTGTGGGCAATTCGACGTCCGGCATATTCTGGATCTTCATCGATCGGAAGCCCATCAAGCCAATCAAGGTTAGCATGATAAAGAGCAGAACGGCAGGGGTCGGATTGCGTATAGACCATGCGGAAACGTTCATGAAAAAAGATGCCTCTCAAGGGGTGTTCGTGGCCACGTCAGGAACGATTGTGACCAAGTCACCATCGGTGAGAAAACCGACGCCCGTGCGGACAACGCGCACATCCGCTGCTAGGCCACTGCTAATCTCCATGAAAGCAGCAGAACGTCGTCCTACAGTGACCTTGGTTTGAGTAATCCGATGGTCAGGCCCAACGCTATACACATAGCTAAAACCATCACGGAGCATCACGGCACTTTGCGGAAGGGTCAGCGCAACGCGATGGGCCAGGGTGATTGTACCGTGTGCAAACATGCCAGCCTTTGCGTTCCCCGAGTGGTTCAGATCGACATACACGAGGCCAGTACGTGTTTGAGGATTGAGAGTGGGTGCGACCATCCGAACACTTCCCAGGATGATTTCTTGGCTCGTGGTCATGATCTGCACAGGCATTCCGTTTTTGATTTGCACCAGATCGGCGGCGGTCAATTCGGCACGCCATTCGAGTCTGTCGTTCCGGATCAAACGAAACAGTTCCTGCCCTTGTGTTGGCACTGCGCCTAGTGTTGCCGACCGAGAGGAAATGGTGCCATCATCCGGTGCGACTATGCGGGTTTGATCAAGATGCAGTTGTTCTGATTTGAGACGTGCGATCAACGCATCAACGCGTGCTCGTGCAGTTTTCTCAGCGGTGAGGGACTGGAGAATGGATTGGGGACTGAGTGCGCCACGACTTTCCATCTGACGTGCTCGACGTGCATTGGCTGTGGCTTCTTCTAGAGTGGCTGCCATTTCTGCCAGGTTTGCGCGAGTTTGATCGTGATCTGCCTCTAGGGTGTCATGCTGCAAATGTGCCAATGCCTGGCCTTTGTGTACGCCGTCACCCACATTGACCAGTACATCAGTCAGACGTAAACCACCCATTTCGGCGCCTACAATGGCTTCCTGCCAAGCTGCGATGCTGCCGTTTGCAGTGATTTGAATGGGCCAGTCCTGCAAGAGAGGGGATACTGTGCTGACCGTGAGTGCAGGCCGGGTTGTTAGGAGTGCGTCTGCAATGGCATAGTCAACGATGAACAGTGAGGCAATGAAAACGGCAATCAGTCTGACTGAAGATAACTCTTTCATCAGAAGCCTGCGAGAAACCTCTGGCTTTTGCCATGGAGAGGTAAGCAGTCGGTTTTCAAAGAGAGGCATAGCCATCCTTTTGTTGAACAGGAATGCAATCTCTGTGTGAAATCCCAGAGATATGTCCTTTTTTTGTTTGGATATCGAAGCTCCCTGTGGCTCGGCACAGAACGCAACCCGTATACGACACGTATATTTTCCGGCTTTCTTGGCAGACGGGACAATAGCCCACACCTGATCGCCTGTCTCAAAGCCGAAATGTACTTTTTGCCGCCTAGGATACCAAACTGGAAAACCGTACTGAATCTGTGCCGCACATTTGCCTACTGCCGTGGCCAGTAGCTTTGATACCGCTGCCCTTCCTACTGTCAGCAACGCCCTCGTCCATGCTGGATGGCACATAGACAAGGGCCGATGCTTGCGGTGATCTGAATGATACCAAGTCCTTACCCCTCTTCAAGATGTTTAACGATTAGCGACAGATCCACAAACTGGCACACATCCGTAGGTGTCATGGCCCAAAAGACGTAGTCCTGTAGAGACTTAGACTGGTCAAGTGTAAGCTTGTTTTTACAAGACCCGACCTGAATAGGGGTGGGGTTCTTAAAGCTGGAAACACACTCTCTCGTTCAGGCTCATCTCACATTGGGCAAGGCTCAGCATTGCCTGGTCAGAGTGCGTGTGGGACAATGCGAGGAAGAGTCGTTCGTGAATCTTGGAAGCGTACCTTGGATCGGATAGGTGTGAGCCAACGTTTGTGTGCATCGACGCCGCGCTGTATGGACTGTGTGTAACCTTCATAGTGAGCCTCGGCGAGCATGTTTGACAATTCCACTCCATCGAGGAGCACATGGAGCGAAGCGTAGTGCGACGAGCCCCGCGTAGCCGTGAGGGCCGTACGTTTTGTCGATGTCCGCAGCCGTATCGCGGGCTGAGACAAAACGTAAGGCAACCGAGCACGGCGTAAAGCCATTT
>CAIJYR010000212.1 GCA_903824965.1 uncultured Thiotrichales bacterium | reverse complement strand
GATTCATGCAGTTACCAGTGCTGGTTTTGAATTAAAAGCATTTCTGTTTGTCCTGGCTCACAGCTTTCAATTCGCAGCCTGAAATATCATATTTCTTATGCGGTCTTCGTCGCCTGATAGGTGGCAACTTGGGTTAGTTATTACGTACATCACTTCTCACAACATGAAGAACATCTGTATAATGAACTCATTAGAGCGTCCGTTGTCCATGCCGCAAGCCTTTCAGAAAATCATACCATACCACTAAGAGAGCCAGAACCAGACGATCAAGAACCGATATTCATAGGCACGTTACGAGACGTATCCATTCCGCTCTGTCTTAAATCTAGTTTATTTAGCGCAATGCTTGGTAGAATCTATGGTGTGGTGGTAACGCGTATTTCACCGCCGTGTACGGATGATCTCGAACATGTAAAGAGATTCCTGAATGAGCACCTGGCGCAAATCAACCAATAAGAGAATAGATACCTTGCGTCAGGTATAGCTTTGGATCAGTGCGCACAATCGATCCGTTTGCTGTTTTAATAAAGTGGCATCCCCGCGTGTTTCTACGTTGAGCCGTAACAGCGGTTCTGTGTTAGAACCACGCAGGTTAAATCGCCATTCGGCAAAGGCCATGCTGAGACCATCGATATCCTCGCGCACGGAATGCGTATCTGCGAATAGTGCGGGGATTGCCTCCAGCACCCGTTTTGGATCCGCCACGCGGAAGTTGATTTCACCACTGCAGGGGTAGATACTGATCCGTTCGTCCACCAACGTGGACAGAGGACAGCCGGTGATGCATAACTGTTCCACGACCAAGAGCCATGGGATCATGCCGCTGTCACAATAGGAAAAGTCGCGGAAATAATGGTGTGCGCTCATTTCACCGCCATACACGGCATCTTCAGATCGCATCCCTTCTTTCATGAAGGCATGGCCCGTTTTGTTCTGGACGGGAATACCACCGGCGGCGCGTACTAGTTCTTGTGTATTCCAGGTGAGGCGCGGATCGTGAATGATCTTCTCCCCAGGATGGCGTTTTAGCAGTACCTGAGCCAGCAATCCCACCAGGTAATAGCCTTCGATGAAACGCCCTTGTTCGTCAAAAAAGAAACATCGGTCAAAATCGCCATCCCAGGCAAGCCCCAAATCCGCACCGTGGGTACGCACCGCCTCTGCGGTAATGGCTCGGTTCTGTGGTAGGAGGGGGTTGGGAATACCGTTTGGGAAACGACCGTCCGGGGTATGGTGGCATCGGATGAAAGTGAACGGGAGGTGTGGTTCGAGTTGATCCAAAACGGGACCAGCACAGCCGTTGCCTGCATTGACCACGATTTTCATGGGCCGCAGGACGTTGCGGTTTGTGTACGAAAGGAGATGGGCGATATAGGCCGATTTATCGTCTTGCCGTGTGACCGCGCCCTGGCGGGTGGGATCGGGAAAGTCGTTGGCCTCCACCAGACGTCGGATTTCCTCCAAACCGCTGTCGCTCCCAACGGGCTTTGCCCCTTCCCGCACGAGCTTCATGCCGTTGTATTCCATTGGATTATGGCTGGCTGTGACAACAATGCCCCCGTCTAGGCCGTGGTGAAAGGTCGCAAAATAAATTTCTTCCGTTCCACACAAACCAATGTCCAAGACATCGGCACCTTGCGTGGTCAGTCCTCGGATGAGGGCCGCCGCAAGGCTCGGACTTGTGAGCCGAATATCGTGACCGACCGCCACACGACGTGGGGCTACGAAGGTCGCATAGGCCCGTCCAATACGGTAGGCGAGTTCCTCGTTCAGTTCCTCGGGAACGCGACCACGGATGTCATAGGTTAAGAAGCAGGAAGGGGAGTAGGACATTTGGGATCAACTCGTACGAGAGTGCTAAATGGTTTTGTATGAAACCCTGTCCCTTGTTTACAGGATCCGTCAAGAGACAGGTTGAGCATCCGTAAACAGAGTCCTCCATCGCCTTTGTAGCACCAAATATTCAACGCTTAGGCGTAGATTCCCTTTTCCGTGAAGCAATATAATAAGTGGGTGGTCTGTATGGGGGGGTGAGTTCACCTAGATTAGGCAGTTGCGTGGCACGTTCAACCCTTGCCTCCCTTGAGCGCCGTCTCCAATTCCGAGAAACTGGGACGCTCTTCCGAGAACAAAATTTTGCGTGAAAATTCGACTGCGGTTGGGGGAGCACAATCATTTAGGTAGGCAATGAGTCCGACTCGAATAGCTTCATAAAACTTCGTCGATTCCTCGGCTTGGTGCCTCAATAACGCAACCACTGGATTAATAAAAGAGTACGCAATCAGAATGCCCAGAAAGGTACCCACCAACGCGGCAGCGATGAGTTTTCCAAGCTCAGAGGGTGGCAGACCCACCGACTGCATGGTATGCACTACCCCCATCACCGCCGCAATGATGCCAAACGCAGGCATCGCATCGCCGAGGCTCTGCAGCGCATGGATGGGTGTCTCTAGCTCGTGGTGATGGGTCTCAATGTCAAGCTCCATCAGGTTGTCAATCTGGTGGACGTCCAGGTTGCCCCCTGCCATCAAGCGCAGGTAATCGGTGATAAAATCGACGGCGTGGTGATCGGTCAGAATGTTTGGAGCCGCTTGAAATAAGGCGCTGTTCTCTGGATTGTCGACGTCCTCTTCGATGGCCAGCAGTCCCGATTTGCGCACTTTGACGAAAATGGCGTAGAGCAACCCCATCAGTTCCATGTACAGGGCTTTGTTATACTTGGATCCTTTGAAGGCCGATCCCATCGCAGCACCGGCAGACTTGAGGGTCTTGGCACTGTTAGCAGCCACAAAAGATCCAATGGCCAATCCACCGATGATCAACAATTCAACTGGTTGCACTAGCACGCCCAGGTGACCACCTGCGATGGCGAAGCCACCAACCACTGAAGCGAGTGCGATAATATAACCAATGATGATAAACATGACGGTTGGATTTTAGCTTGATGAAAGTACACTACTATACACTTGACCGTGAACCCTCGCAGTACACCGAGGCCGTGGCACAGGCTATTCTACCTCAACTGCTGCGCTGCAGAGCACATCCCTTTCATCGAACATCGAATTGGCTACCATGTTAATCAAAACGCGCTACTTCGGTACCCAAGACGTGGATCCGCAGACTATTCTTTTCTTTTCTGAAGGTCTTCCGGGGTTTGAGTCTTGCCATCGATTCAAGCTGTTTCATGAAGAGGGGGAGCGGCCGATCATCCACTACCTGCAATCGCTGGATCACACTGAGGCGGTCTTTCCTACGGTGGAACCCAGTTGGTTGGGCATTCAGTATGAGCTTCCTCTGTCCCAGAAAGAGCGCATCCTCCTGAAATGTGCCGCGAACACTTGGACAAAAAAAAAGGGCACCCCCGAGGATACCTCAGACGTCCAAGAGGACTGGCTGATCCTGGTCATGCTTGCAGGTGTTCGCAACGCAGGGGAGAATGAACCACGCATCCGTCCTCTTGTTGCACAGCCCGTGATCATAAACCCGCAATCCAGGCGTGGTATTCAGCTAGACCTTACACACGAAGATTTTGAGACCATTCTGAAGTAAAACAAGAAAGCCTGTGGTGGGTGCTTGTGTGAAAGGCAGTGGCATCATGCGAGGAGAGCTAGCTTGTTTATAAAACCAGATAAAAACTAGATAAACTAGGGCGTGGCGCTCCACATTCCTCGTCAGCATCAGGCAGTGATCCGGCGTCGCTGACGAAAAAAAGAGTGGAGAACCTCTGCACATTCTGTCTGCAATATCCCTGTGTTCCATATGACACGGTGGTTGAGTGTGGCCGATTGGAGGAGCGCAAATTGGCTGACAACCGCCCCACTGCGGGGATCACAGGTTGCAAAGACCAGGCGTTTGATGCGGGCGTGCAGCATCGCACCTGCACACATTGGGCAGGGTTCCAAGGTGGAATACAGCGTCGCACCAGGGAGGCGGTAATTGCCAACCGATTGGGCAGCCAACCGCAACGCCTGCACTTCTGCATGGGCAGTCGGATCGCACAAACCAATGGAGCGATTCCAACCCTCCCCTAGCATGACGCCGTCTTGCACCACAACCGCCCCGACCGGAACTTCGCCTTCTGTACCCGCAAGACGCGCCAACGTCAAGGCTCGGTCCATCCAATGGGCGTCTTCAGGATCAGTGTCACCCATCGCGTTTCTTGGAGTCGCGCACACACTCGACCTGCCTAGCAAAGAAAGATTGAGTATCCTCTGGAAAAGATTGTGCGACAACCCAGATCTGTTTGAGATTTCCAGTCAGGGTTGGCAACACCCCAAAGGCACGGCGCGTACGGGTCTCATCGAAGAAGGCAAACGGTTCGTCAAGAAAGAGAAACTGTGGCTTTCCTCTGGTTTGCTCTAACAATCGTTGCGCCAAAGCAATGCGCAATGCCAACATGGTTTGCCGTTGTGTACCACTGGATACTTCCTCTAGATCCATGAAATCCTGTTTCTCCATAGAAAATATTTTCACATTCAGATCCTGATCGATGTGTAAATATTGGTACCGATTCTCAGTAAACATCGGTAAGATCTCACCTACCGATTCGCGGATCTCTCGGTTGAAACGTTGTACAATACGTCCACAGGCACCATGCAGCAACTCATGGGCCAGATGACGGGTTGCGATACGGGTACGATATTCCTCAATGCCAGAACGCAGTTTGTCGCCCATGCCCTCCAGATGTTGCACAGCACGCAGTTTCCGTTCCTCGTCCGTAATGGCTAGATCAAGGTTCAAGAGGATCTTTCTGTATTGGCCAGTAAGGGTATAGAGCCAAGTTGTGCTGCGTGACACAATGTTTTCTATCTGCATCGAGGAGGCAATATTGTCAACAATGCGTTGCAAAATACGGATCGCCTCATCGTCCACAGGGCATTCAATGGTATGTGCCTCTGGCAGTAACGGTGTAGGGATATCCGTTTCGTTGGGTGAGGTCGCATGATAAGCCGTCGCTATCTGCTGGACTTTGCGCAGAATGTTCGCCAGGGTGAGCCGTTCCCCCTCTAAACGCTGAATACGTTGTTTGAGTAGACTGTCTACGATCCATAAAAACGAAAACAGCAATAGAAATCCTGCGAAACCATAGGGAAGTAACCACTGCAAAGACTCGCCATGGGGTTGACTCCACCGAGAGAGCATATCAATCCAGTGCTGTACAACATTGCTGTCAAAGAACCACATCAAGAATATGCCGGATCCTGCCACAACCAGAGCCAAGAACAACAGCAGGTTACGTAAGAGCAGTGTGATGCCCGCCACGATGCGCGTAGAGTCTATAGAGGACAAAGCGGCTGTATAGCGACGACTGGCTTGTTCCAATCCTGTGGTTTGGCGTTGCAGTTCGGTCAGAAAATCATTGTCGGTGATAGATTGTTTACGCAGTGTTCTCAAGTGTTCTTTATCAAAAGAAAGCGATTGTAACTCAGCGTTAATCTCAGACATGCGTTGTTCGGTAGCAAGAATTTCCTCCCTATCTGTGGAAATATCATTTTTGATTTCTTTCATCACCCCTTCCAAAGAGGCGATCCCCGCCATGATTTTGATAATGTCGCTTCTTGGATGAGGTGTTGTAATTTCACGCTGCGCAAGATAAAAAGAGTGGATAAATCCATCGAAATCATAGCCAATCAGCGTATGAATGGCATTTTCAACCGATTGGAATCCACTGGCAAGTGTTTGTTCTGTTCTGGAGACTACCAATTTTGCGCTGTGATTGCCCTCATTGTCAAGAAAACGCGACAACTGGTATTGCTCGTTATCCTGTTGGAAAGTCATCTTGACGGAACAATGGGCTTCACCCCATCGGATCACTTTGAGAATATGCGTAGGATCCAACGAGAAAGTGCGTCCGAACAACGCAAAACAGATAATTTCTCCAATGGCGCTCTTGCCCGCTTCGTTTTCACCACTGATGGCAATCACACCGGATGCTGGTAGATTCTGTAGGTGGAGCGTAGCGTAACGCAGTATGTTTTCTGCCTGAATATTTGTGATAATCATAGCGCACTCCGATCCGGCGTATTGCAGAGTTTACGCAGTGCTAGATCGACCGCATTACGGAAGAGTGCTTCATCAAAAGCATCTCCTGAGTTTGCACGACGTTCGTACTCCATATCACAATAGAGCAAAAACTCTTTTGCACACGATGGGACTTTGGCATGATCGATCAAGCGATACGAAAGGGTATCCTGCATACTGAACTCCTTACAAGGACTCGGTCACGGTACCAGAGGGTACGATACATGAGGGCGGGTCATCCCCCCCTGAGGATGGCTGTTCAAGGTAACATGCCTTACCAGAGATGTCTTGTTCCGTGTATCATGCGAAGTGCTTTGTAGGCCGAGCAGATCGGCTTGTGGTTCTCGCCTTCTGTCCTGTGCTGGCTAGCCCATCCCTGTACACTTTCCTGTGACCGACCAAACAAACACACGTCAACCACCCCCGCCTTTAGGCGTGGGCTTGTGAAAGCAAGCCTGGGGTTGACCAGCCTAAGCCACAGAGCACCGTGGCTACGTTGCAACGAAGTACAAGACTTGCCCCTTGGGGCGCTTC
>CAIJYR010000211.1 GCA_903824965.1 uncultured Thiotrichales bacterium | reverse complement strand
CACAGAATTTTTACAAAGAACATATCGGAAGGCAATAGAAACAGCAAATAGTATGATTACAGGCATGTTTCCGAAGACGATTCATGCAGTTACCAGTGCTGGTTTTGAATTAAAAGCATTTCTGTTTGTCCTGGCTCACATCTTTCAATTCGCAGCCTGAAATATCATATTTCTTATGCGGTCTTCGTCGCCTGATAGGTGGCAACTTGGGTTATTTATACGGAAACGCCACTCAATGTTGGAACGGTAAACGGTAGGATATATACGGCTGCCCCACCACCAGGAGGTGCAGGCCTTGGAGGAACTGACGGAACATTCGTGATCGCAACCGCTGCCGTACAGGATGCACGCACCGCATATAACAATATGTCTGCCGGAGTATTACCGGGAGGAGTGGATCCAGGCGCAGGTCAATTAGGTGGGCTTACACTGACACCGGGCATCTATAAATCTGCAGGTGCTACGTTCATTTTAACGGGTTCGGATCTTACCCTGGACGGTCAGGGCGACCCAAATGCTGTCTGGGTCTTTCAGGTGGCGGCGGGACTCACGATTGGTGCACCAGCAGCACCGCGTAGCATTATCCTAACCAACGGTGCCAAGGCCAAGAACGTCTTCTGGTACGTGGGCACTGCGGCACGCATTGAAGACAAATGCAACATGGTGGGAACCATCATTGCCAGTGCCGGTATCACCATCTCGACTGTTGCCCAAGCGTCAACGACGAAACTGGACGGAAGAGCCATAGGTCTAAATGCTTCGGTGACTATGGTGAACACCTTGATCAATATGCCCACCCCATAAGAACTGAGGCATAAAAGAAAAAAGCCGACACGGCAGAACTATTCGTGTCGGCTTTTTCTTGCTTACTCCATCGATGCGCTGTATCGATGGATGGCGGTAGCCATCCCAAGCAATGATTTTATGGTGCTCTTGCTATCGTCTTTTGTACACAATGGGTCACTTGGTCCAGTGCGTACAAAGCCTTGTCTATCAACGTGGAAGCCTGACCGCATCGGTAGGCAGCAGCGACCATGGGTGCACCCACTGATAGGCGCAACGCACTGACGGTAATACCATCGCGTTGGCCACAGATGACAGGTTGACCGAATTGGATATGGCGTTCCGAAAGCAAAGATCGGTATATCTGCAAGGTTTCCTCGTGACGCAAAGGACGCCCATGGTAGAGTAGAAAAGGGAAAATCGTTTGCAGGCCATCCCATGTTTCCTGTCCAAACGGACGCGACAGGGGTCTCACGGGAAGGGCTTGCATATGCGCGTCCGTCTCGATACGTTGCCGCACGGCTTCGGCAAAGGGGCGCAGAAAGTCCATCACAAAAGAATTCGGCACACTGCGGAAGGCTTCCCATTCGGTGATTGCTGCTTCCCAACGCAAAAGCAACCCAAAATTCACCGCTGAGGGCAATCCACAAGAGGCCGCCCAATCGCTTGGCCAATCCGCCGCACTGGAATAGAGACCGACCGCAGAATGCAGCGCCTCCTTTCGATAGCGTTCTGAGACAGCGTGTGGCACCAACAAGCAACCACAAAAAGCAGGGCCAGCAATAAACTTTGAACCTGTAAGACCCACCATCCATTCTTCCCGAATATATGCTGTGATCGTTTCGGGTGAGAGGCGGAACTGACAAGCATCCACCAACACTTCAATCTGATCCGGCCAGCGTCTTTTTAAGGCACGCAGGATGGCAATGTCTGGAACAATGAGATTCGTTTTGCTCACATCGGTAAGCACCAACAAGATACGCCCACCGGTTCTCACGGCTTCGGTGACGTGTTGGATATATTCTTCGTTGAGAGCCGCCGCCGAACGAAGGCTGCCATCGGGATGACGCGGTAAAAGCGTAACGAGATCACTCAGAGAACGATCGTGCAACACATCCCCCACCGTGCAACAACTACCACAAGCATACGCGGTTGATGTATTAAAGTGGCGTCCTTGTAGGGCAGCTGGAACACCACTGCCTGTTTCCGCTGGCACAACGGTGATGGTTCTTTTAGGCTTGATCCATTGGGCCACCAAAAGATGCAAATCGGTTCCCGAAGCAGCCAGCACAACCCGTACACCGGTAGAGGGTGCCAAGCCAGACAGTTGTACCCGCAATCGCTCGGTTTCGTCTGCATAGACACGAAACGCCGATTTCAGGCGCAATTGATCTGCACAGGCACGGCGCAACGCATCTGCTGCAGCAAATCCAGCCTCTGAGATCGTCGACGCAGTAGACGATCCGAACGCAAGGATCGCAGGATCCGGTCGCGAGCGACAACCGTAGATCGAAACACCCGATACGGGATCAGGCTGAATACGCGTATCTCCCCCGGAAACGAGCAATTTCTCGGTTGGAGGTAGCTCCAGCGCAGAAGTCATTAAACCTCACCGCAAAGTAGCATTTTTCAACATCTCTTGAAATGCATAGAATATCTTCTCGATTATTGGTTTTTTATAGGGAAAAAGCACTTCAGAATCAAGTGAATGAACAACCATCGCGTGATCCACTTCAAACAGCAACAATGCTCCCTGCTGGTTCTCGGCACAATCAACCCCAAAATAGGGCAGTCCGATGCGATCCGCCAATGCTTGCAACGCGGCCCCATGGCGCACTACGAAATCAGTATCGAAATGCTCCATGCAGTGCATTTCTTCCTCACGCTTTCTGGCATCATCCTCCATGCCTGCATAGGTATAATGCACGGCCCAGTGTTCAGAAACTGCCAAATGGCAAATAAATGGTTTCCCTTCGATCAGCACAATTCGGTATTTGCGAAAGAGTTGATCGCTGCTTTTATAATCTACATATCTTGCAATATAAAATACCTGATCGGGTACACGTGCGAGATAACTAGTAATCTCGGCTGCCGTGGTTATTTTTTCAAGGTTCTTTCCTGCATGGGAATCCATTGGGCGAATAATCAACGGAAATCCACCATCATCCAGAAAAGAGAAGATTTTCCTGTCACCCTGTGCGATGGCCTGCAAATCCATGCGACCTATGCGCACTGACATAGGCATTTCGATGCCAGGGATGTCTTGCAAAATCGAATACGCTGTATCACGAGACAGTTTGGCAATGTTTTCAGGACGGTTGATGATCGGACGAGGCCAATCGGCCACATAGTGTGTCAAGCGTTCTAGCAACAACTGACTGTCATCTGATTCTCCCACGGCGACCATCATCACATCGTGGTCTGGAACAACCTCAGGCCAGTCTTCATCGGGCGGCAGGTACAGCAATTGTAGAGAAACAGCAGAATGTTCAAGCAACAATTCTACCGGCGTATTGGCCATGAAATCGCCTGGCCTCATCATCACCAACAGGCGCATACTCGTTTCTGACGTCGATCCAGGCAGATCATACAACCATTGGATTTTTATCGCCTCCGATTGTACAGCCAATCCATGGGCACGGTTGCCCGTCAATTGTAGCACCGTGGAAAAATCCAGATAGGCATGTGCATCCCTTGGGTTTTCTAAGGCACGTGCCAGTAAGGACGCTCCTAGGGCGATAAGATTCTCACCCGCATAACAGCGGCGCATCAAATGGGCCATCCCGAGGAGCGGTGGTATTGATTCCTGTTGCATGTTTTTTTACTCCTGACGAAGAATCCAAACGGGAGTCCAAACGGGAGGCCAAACGAGCCGCACCCAGCGACAGAACCCCCGCGATCAAGGCATCCAGATCCTGCGAACGGGTGCGGTGGTTTACAATCGCCACACGGATGGCAAGCCGATTGTGGAGAATGGTGGTTGAGGGTGCCGCAATACCGGATTCCTGCAAATCGGCAACAATAGCTGCGTTCATTTGATCCATTTGATCAGCATCGCGATCGGGATCATCGCACCGGAAACGAAAACAGACAACATTCAAGGAAACAGGAGCCAGCCGTTCCAGGGTGGAACAGGCATCAACTGCTGCACCCAAATAGCGTGCCAACCGACAGGTTTCGGAGATCACGCAACCCAGTTTGGTGCCCCCGTAGACTTTGAGGGTGAACCAGGTCGCAAGCGCACGAAAGCGGCGCGACAAATCCGGCCCCAGATCACAGGGCCACGGCGATCCACCGGCCAATCCACGTGCCTCGCGCCTAAGATAGGCTGCGGGGGCAGCAAAAGCATCCAAGTGCTGTGTGCTGTCGCGCACCAGCAAAAAGCCAGCATCGTAAGGGACTTGTCCCCACTTGTGGAAATCGAACGCAAGGGAATCGGCACATTCAATCCCCCGCAATCGAGGGGCAATCTCGGGTGCCAGGATTCCCAAAGCACCGTAGGCACCATCCACATGAAACCAGAGCGATTCTCTGCGTGCGATCTCAGCCAAAGCAGACAGATCATCGATCGCACCGACGTCCACAGTCCCCGCACTCCCCGTGATCAAAAACGGGTGTAAGCCCGCAGCCCGATCGGCCGCCAGGGTCGCTTCTAATGCCGCAGTGTCTATTTGGTACTGATCATTGACGGCAATCAGATGTAGGGCTGCTGTACCCAATCCCGCAAAATCCATCGCACGTGCGAGACAACCGTGTGCAGCCGTAGAGGCATAGGCGACGAGTTTTGTCCCCTCGATACCAAGGCCGTCTGTGCGTACCGCAGAACCCAGGAGCGCCCGCCGCGCAATCAGGAGGCCCATCAGGTTGGCCATGGAAGTGCCCGTCACAAACAGGCCGCTTGCCCCCTCAGGGAAACCGAACAAGTCACGCATCCAACACGCAACCTGGCGTTCCAGCTCGACAGGCATTTGGTCACGCCCCCCCAGGTTCGCATTAAGACCCGACGCCAAAAGATCCGCGAGCATTCCGACCGGCGTACCTCCCCCATGCACCCAGCCCATGAAGCCAGGGTGCACATTGCCGACTGTATAGGGCAGGATCTTGTTCAAAAAAACGTCATAGACCTCTGCCAAAGGATTGGCACTGACGGGAAACGGTTCATTGATGCTGGCGCGGACTTCGTGTGGAATCGTCTGCCACACAGGGCGTTCTCGGATATGTTCCACGTAATCCAGCATATCGTCCAACATCCGGTGACCTTGTGCACGAAAAGCAGCCCATTCGCCAGGGGCTGGATCCAACGATTCATCGGGTGCGTCGGTGGTTGCAGACATGGCATGGCACTTGCAGTGTGGGGATATCAGGCATCCGGCGATCCTCACAAGCATCAAACCTGAAGCCACTGGTTCGGAGCACAACGACACAATTCTGACAGGGAGCCAAGGGCGTGAGTGTGCCACAATGCACACTACACACACTAGATCCCGACACAGAGTACAAAACTTAAATGGGTTACGCCCTAAAGTTTCCGCGCCGTTATACGATAACAGTGACAAGTACCGATGCAGTGTGAAGCACGGAATTCTTTCAAACATCGGTCGGTACGTGCCCCTTCGGGTACGCGTAACCGTTTCATCGCCCCTCCCGGGTACACCGGATGGGGTACCAAAGTGGAGTAGCCGTCATGAGCGTCATCAACACAAACGTTGCCTCGCTGTTCGCACAGCGCAACTTAAGCCAAACCCAGGCCTCTTTGCAGAGTTCCTTGCAGCGCCTGTCCTCTGGTCTGCGTATCAACAGTGCTGCGGACGATGCCGCTGGGCTTTCCATCGCCTCGCGCATGACTTCGCAGCTCAACGGTATTAACCAGGCCACGCGCAACGCCAACGACGGTATTTCACTGGCCCAGACAGCAGAAGGCGGCCTCAATGACATCACCACGGCACTCCAACGCTTGCGTACCCTCGCGGTGCAGTCTGCCAATGCAGCCAACACCACAGCCGACCGCTCTGCCATGCAGACAGAAGGAAGTCAGCTGACGTCGGAAATCAACCGCATCGCCACGCAGACCAATTTTAACGGTATCAACCTGCTGGACGGCACTTTTGGCACCCAACAATTTCAGGTTGGAGCCAACGCAGGCCAAACCATCTCTGTGTCAATGGGAAATGCTACCACAGCCAAATTGGGTGTGACCAACACAGCCTCTATTTCCTCCAAAGAACAGTACCTGGCAAGTGCAGGTGCGACTGCCGATACGGTCAGTCTGAAACAGGGCGATCTCGTTCTCAATGGTGTGTCCATCGGTGCGCCATCGGTCGCTGACGATGCTGCCTCCAGTGTCGACAAAAACCTGTCGGCCATCGCGAAAGCGGCAGCCGTGAACAAAGTTTCCACCCAAACGGGGGTGACTGCGACGGTCAATGTGAACACTGCACGGGGTGCGGGGATGTCCGCAAGTCCCGCTGCTGCGGCGACTGCCAATTTTACGATCAACGGTGTCTCGATCTCTGCCTCAACCTCCGCGAACAATGCAGCTACCCGTCAATCGGTGGTGCAAGCAATCAACGCGAAGTCCAGTCAGACCGGCGTCACGGCAACGGATACGGGCACGGACGCACAAGGGGTTGTCCTTTCTGCAGCCGATGGACGCAACATCAGTGTCAGTTCCAGCACAAACAGTGTTGCGACGGGTGTTAAATCGGGCCTGTTCATCGGCAGCTATACCCTTTCATCGACGCAGCCGATCAGTGTCGCAGAGGGCGCTGGCAACATCGCACACGCTGGTTTCACAGCAGCCACGTACAGTAACCAAACCGCCTATGCCTCCAATGTGACGACCAGCGATGCGGGTACCGATGCCGCTGGCAGCAAGAGTGCCCGTACGGCAGCGTTCTCCACGGGGGATTTCACGATCAATGGTGTCACCATCGGGTCCTCGCTGGCGTCAGATGATACCTCGTCGTTTGCGAACAAGGCAGCCAGTGCCATCGCGAAGGCGGCCGCCATCAATCGTATTTCTTCCCTCACCAGTGTGACAGCCACCGCCAATGCCACTGCAGTGCGCGGCAATCAAATGACGGCAGCGGCCACCAGCGGTGTGCTAAACATCAATGGAGTAGCCACCAACACCATTACTACGGATGGCGTCAGCAATGCTGTTGCCCGCCAGAATACGGCAGCCGCGATCAATGCTGTCTCTGGACAGACGGGTGTTACGGCCATCGACAGTGGGACGGACACGTTTGGTGTCAAACTGGTGGCTGCAGACGGGCGCAACATTCAGATCAGCATCGCGAATGGTAACCTTTCCTCCGCTGCGATTGGTGTCACCACGAGCGGATCTTTTTACGGTGGGGTTACGCTCTCGTCTGGCAAATCCTTCACCATTGGCGCAGGCAACAACAACACCATCAGTACCGGCACGGCCGCAGCAGCTACCACCAATGGCCTGGATCACCTGGGCATGGGAGCAGGTACCTACGGTGGTACCCGTACCGGTCAAGCACTGGCCAACATTGATCTAAGCACTGCGTCGGGTGCATCGAACGCTCTCGGGGCGATTGACAACGCACTCGCTACGGTCAATACCCAACGGGCCAACCTAGGCGCGACGGAGAATCGCTTCACCTCCAACATCTCGAACCTGGGTTCTACTTCGAACAATTTGGACTCTGCCCGTTCGCGCATTCAGGATGCGGATTTCGCATCAGAAACAGCCAGTCTGACCCGCAACCAGATCTTACAGCAGGCCGGTGTAGCGATGTTGGGTCAGGCCAACCAGCTCCCGCAGCAGATGTTGAGCTTGTTACGGTAATTGTATACTGCGGCACTGGGAGAACGACTCCTCTCGGTTCCGCTGTTTGTGGTTGGTGTGGTCGATATCGATGGGTTGTATGGGTCTGCATCCGTTACACTAGCACCAGTCTATCTTGGTCAACCACCCCCGCCTACAGGCGGAGGCTTGTGAAAGCAAGCCTGGGGTTGACCAGCCTAAGCTACAGAGCACCGTGGCGACAAAGCAACGCAGTACAAGACTTGCCCCCTGGGGCGGTTCCTCAACTCCAGGCACTGAAAGCAGCAGAGGCACAGGCAAGGTTCGGGTCACTACGAAACGCTCTGTTGCAAGGTTCGCAAGAACCGCAGCTGCGTTGCAATCTGGCAGCAAGGGGAGCCACGCCGTTCGATACTTGATCGGTGTGTGTCACTAGGCCCGTAAGGGCTGACAGCTGGGAAAGACCGGCACCTTATTGCGGACGAAAAGACGGCTACTCAAAACCGTCCCCTTTCATCCCCGCCCTGAAGTGCGGGGTTTCTCGGAGACATCGATGAACACCAATTCGGTGGTAGCGTCAGTGGCTGCCGTGGGCGTAGTCCCACCGACTGTCGCGCACCAGCAAATCCAAAGCGGTGGCAGCGGTGCTGCTGCACAGGCGAGTGCTGCCGCAGGCCAGCCAACCCAGACCAACGCCAGCACAGGTACGGTACAGACCCCAGGGGCTACAACCGACGGTAAGGGAGCCAAAGAACCCTCACAAAAGCAGGTTGCACAAGCGGTTGCGTCTGTCAACGATCACCTAAACCAGTTGCGCAGTTTGCAGTTAGAGTTTGGTACTGACGAAAAGAGTGGTCACATGGTGATCAAACTCATGGACACCAGTACCAACAAGATGGTTCGACAGATCCCACCAGAGTACCTGTTGAACCTTGCAGACAGCGTTGGAAAAACCAAAGGCTGGCTTGTCGAGGAAAAGGCTTGATGTCGGGGGTCTTTTCCCAACCATGCGGTCAGTCCATCCTAATTCGGGGGTGATCTCCCGAGAGCGAGCGGAGCCATGTCCAGTACTTCCATCACGTCGACGGGCATCGGATCGGGCATTGGTATCAGCGCCCTTGTCTCTAGCTTGGTGTCTGCTGAGGGTCAACCACAGCTCAACCTGCTGGCCAAACAAGAAGCGACTCTCACAAACCAACTCTCCGCCGTTGGTTCGCTCAGTGGTGCCCTGAGTAGCTTTCAGAACTCCCTTAGCGGGTTGAGCAACCTTTCTAGCTTTCAGGCCCTTACAGCCACCTCCAGCAACACCTCGCTCTACACAGCAACGGCCGCCACCGGTGCAAGTGTGGGTACCCACAATGTGGAAGTCGATGGGTTGGCCTCGGCCCAACAAATCGCCTCTGGGGACATCGCCAGCGTCACGGCTCCCGTCGGCACGGGGACGTTGACCTTTCAATTCGGCAGCTACGACTCTACTGGCAATACTTTTACGCCCAATACCAGTACATCTTCCGGTAGCGTCACGATTGATGCATCGAACAATAGCCTCCAAGGTATCGCGGCCGCAGTCAACAAGGCCAACGTTGGTGTCTCGGCCAGCATCGTCAACGATGGCACAGGCAATCGTCTGATCTTTAGTTCCATGCAGAGTGGTGCCGCCAATACTCTCAAAGTTACGGTCGGCAATGATTCCGACAGCAACAGCACAGACAACGTAGGTCTGTCACAGCTTGCCTACGACCCAACCGCGACCGTCGGCGCGGGCAAGAACATGACGCAAACCACCGCCGCTGCAAACGCAAGCCTTATGGTCGATGGCATTGCCATGACAAGCCCGACCAACACCGTGACTGGTGCCATCCCGGGCGTCACACTGAACCTGCTGTCCAGCTCGCCCAAAAATCCGAGCACGCTTAGCGTTGGCTTCAACACTTCGACGGTCACGAGCAGCATCCAGAGTTTTGTCACTGCCTACAATTCGTTGTACACCACCATGCAGGGCCTAGGCAGCTATAATGCTGCCACCCAGACAGGAGGCCCGTTGCTCGGGGATTCCACGCTCCTCAACATCTCCAACCAAATACAAGCGACACTCGGCAATGCGGTTGCCAACCTCGGTGGGAGCTACAATTCACTCGCTTCCCTCGGCGTCACGACCCAGCGAGATGGCACCCTGTCTTTGGACTCTACGGCGTTGTCGAACGCCCTCAACCAAAATCCCAATGCGGTCGGATTGGTCTTTGCTGCTTCTGGCACCACCACCGATGCACAGGTCAGCTACGGACGTTCTACCAGTGCCACAATCGCTGGCAGCTATGCCGTCAACATCACGCAGGCCGCTACGCAGGGTAAGTATGTCGCTGCTGCACCTACCTCCCCTAATTTGACGATTGACAACACTAATAATACCTTCGCGGTCAGTGTGAACGGCATACAGAGCAGTCCGATCACATTGGATCAAAAAACCTACGCCAGCAATGCAGATCTAGCCACTGCCATGCAGACCAGCATCAACAACGATGCGACCTTGAAGGCGGCTGGCTTGAACGTGACCGTGGGTTACGATACTGATCATTTTGTGATCTCTTCTCCGTCGTATGGATCTGTTTCCTCCGTTGGCATCACCTCTGCGAGTGCGGGTGTGACCAGTACGCTAGGTCTCGGGGTGTCGGTAGGGACGGGTACCAAGGGTCAAGATGTGGCCGGTACGATTGGAGGCCAGGCCGCGACGGGTTTTGGACAGTTGCTCACAGGTGCTACAGGGCCGAGCACGGGGTTGCAGATACAAGTGCAGGGCAGCAACACGGGTACACGAGGCAATGCGGTGTTCAGCCGTGGAGTTGCCGATCAAATGAATACCCTGATCAGTAGCTTTTTGGATCCGAAGAACGGGTTCCTCACGTACCGCACCAATGAAATCAACACAAACATTGCGCATATTGATACCAAGCGTACCACTGTCAATGCTAATCTATCGGTTCTGCAAGCACAGTATTTGGCAAAGTACAATGCAATGGATTCTTTGGTTGCTTCTCTGAAGAGCACGGGCGATTACTTGACAAAGCAATTCGGTGGTTCCTCTTCCTCCTCCTCAGGCGGATAATCTCTCCAACCATCACTCGGGACGACACACATGGCGCGTATGATTGGTCGTGCAGCTTTGCTCCAGTACCAAGAAGTGGATGTCCAAGGCTCGCTAGAAGGCGCAGATCCGCATCAACTTATTCTCATGTCCTTGGATGCCGCACTGGATCGCATTGCCAAAGCGAAGGGCGCGGTGATACGCAGAGACGTCGCCAAGAAGTGCCATTACATCGGCTTGGCCATGAACCTCCTGGATGGTTTGGCAGGTAGTCTGAACCTGGAAGCCGGCGGTGAAATCGCGGACAATTTGGCAGCCCTGTACGACTACATGGGGCGTCGTCTCCTGCAAGCCAACATAGAAAGCGCCCCACGTTATCCTGATATGGAGGCTCCGGTGCGAATGCTGGACGAAGTCTCAGCACTGCTCGGAGAGATTAAAACAGCGTGGGAAGCCATCGGCCAACAAGCCTCCACTGCTTTCGTCGCCCCCGCCACGATTTCCGCCAGAGAGCCATGAAAGACGTCGGAGCGCATGGGGGATCGGAAAGCGATGTCGCGTCCCCCACGGGTTCTGCATTTTTCGGGTGGGATCGCATTCTCGAACTGACTGAACAAATGGTACGTGCAGCGGAGAACTCTGCGTGGGAGGATGTGGCGCTTCTTGAGGAGGAACGTCGCAAATTGGTTTATACTGACTTGCCACCTCTTCCCCGCGAACCACCAGGGGAAGCGTTTGTGCGCCGTGCCGTTCAGCGAATATTAGATGCTGACCAGAGGGTCATCGTCTTGTGTCAAGTGGGCCAACAAGACTTGGCGGACAAAATTCGATCCCTGCGGGTTGGGCAACGGGCGCAACGTGCCTACAGACAAGCGTATCGGAGTGAGTAACAAGTGAGCATACCGTTTGTTCTTCCCTCTTTTATCACCAAACGATCCGATGGTTTGGTGGTTACGCTTGCCAAGCTGGGCAAGGGCGACACATTCCTGGCTTTTGTGGACAGTGTATTTTCGGGGGGGAGTTATTTCTCCGGCTTGGATTTTGGGGCGTTCAATCGCCTCCTCTATGCACAGGAGCACCTACTTGCCTCGGTAGCACAGGTGCGCTTGGCTGCGGAGGTTGTGGAATTTGCACCAGATCGCCGGACACTCTACCGAGCTGTCCAAGTAAGTCCTGACGGTAAAGAGGCGCTATACTTGTTTGAGCAGGTGTATCTCGACAGCCTAGAGGATGTGCCCATCAGTATTGACGGAACGCCGTCAGCGCCAGTGCCGAAAAGCAAGCTTGCTGCCTCCAAACCGGTGAAACTCGATTTCGATGAGTTCGTTGCCCATCTTTGGATCAATGGCGTTCGGGCGGGGGTGGATGAATTGCAGATACGGCAAATCATTGCCAAGGGGGGCACCGGGCGTCTGAAAGTGGCGCATTGGATTGAACCAACGCCTGGTAAGAATGCCAGTATTGAGGAAAAGAGCAAGTTGCTGCGTCGTGATCATTCACCCAGGGCTTTGCAGGGCGGTGGTGTTGATCTTGGCATGTACCAAAATCATTTCCCGCAACTTGAGAAGGGTGAATTGCTGGTCAAAAAAATACCCCGCGTCATCGGTGTGCCAGGTAGAAAGGTCACGGGGGAGATCCTACTGCCTGCGGAGCCAACGGATTTTAACCTGAGTGCGATGGCAGGCGTTGGCACCGTTGTCGAGGAACGACCCGATGGACAGTACGTGGTCGCGAAGATCACAGGCTTTGTAAGCATTGATAAAGCATCCAACCAGTTCTCGATTGCTGCGAAGATTGTGAACCGTGCTGGTGTGAGTATGCGCACCACAGGGGATCTACAACTGAGTGGTGAAGACTACGAAGAGTTCGGGGAGATCCAGGAACGGCGCACCGTAGAGGGAAAGAACATCACAATCCACGCCGATGTGTTCGGCAACATTGTTTCGCGTGGTGGTGTCATCCTCCTGGAACGAAACCTGATGAAAGGAAATGCGACCACCAGCGCGGGGGGTGGGATTATCATACGTGGCCTCGCGAGTGCTGCGGTGTTGGCGGCCCCGGGAGGCAAAATCCAGGTAAAACGTGCTGAGGGATGCATGATATCAGGGGATCACATTGTGCTGGAAGCAGCCACACAGTGTCGTATCGTGGGTAGGCGAGTAGAAGTGGGAGCGGCAGTAGGATGTGTTGTGTTTGCACGGGCTGCTGCAATTGGTGTGGCGAAGGATCATCGAAACTCTGAAATGACCGTTACCATGCTCGTACCGAATCAAGCGGAAAACGAGAAAAAACAGGGCGAGCTGCGTGAGCGTATCGCAGAAATTGCAGGCAAACTGGAATTCACCCGTAAGGCAATAGAAACACTCAAAGAACAAAACGGGCTTGGTAATTTTCTGCTCTTAAAAGAGAAACTTGCAAAAGGTGCGATACAAATCACCTCGGAGCAGCAAACGAATCTGTTTAAACTGGAGAACCGCCTGTCCAAGCCCTTGCAGCACTTGCGCGTATTGGGTGTATCCTTAGAGAACCTTCAGCGTACACAGGCCGAGCTAGAGGTTGCTTTACGTGCCCTCGAGGAGGAGGCTGCGGCCGTGGGTGGTGATGTACAATGTATCGTTTCTTCTGTGACGGGGGAAACGGTTGTGCGTGCTTTGAGCGTGGATTTTGAGACCGATGTTTTTTCGGGAGAAGGTTTCCAAACACTTGCTACGATGGTGCGAGGCCTGAATGATAGCCACGGCAAGCTGTTCTCAGGCAGTGCTGGAAAGTTTTCGTGGCGTTACAAAACAAAAGCAAATACTGCCAAGCCCCTCACCAAACCTGCATAAAATGGCTAAACCACGGGGCTCTTGTGGTTTACCCCAAGAGACTCTGTAGGTGTTTCACATAGGTATCGATGTCAGCGAGCGTACGTCGTTCTGTGGCGCACACCAAAAGACCTTCGCCCAGTTCGGGATAATCACGAACCAACGGATACCCCGCCACCACTTGCTCAGCAGCCAACCGCCGAACGGTGTCTGCCACAGAAAGGGGGAGCCGAAGCGCCGCCTCGTGGAAAAAGTTGCCTTTGAACAGACGCTCCACGCCAGGAATGGCAGTGAGTCGTTCCACAAGGGTTTTCGTCTGGGCGTGACAGGTATTGGCCACCCACTCTAAGCCCGCCGACCCGAGAAGCGAGAGGTGGATCGTGGCTGCCGTCATCATCAAACCCTGGTTGGTGCAGATGTTGGACGTGGCCTTGGATCGACGAATGTGCTGTTCGCGTGCTTGGAGGGTCAGGGTAAAACCAGATTCGCCTTGCAGATCCACCGTCCGACCCACAATACGGCCCGGCAACTGACGAACCAAATCCCGCTTACACGTCATGAAGCCAAAATAAGGGCCACCAGAGGACAACGGTATTCCCAAGGGCTGACCCTCGCCACACGCGATGTCTGCGCCCTCCGTCCCCCAGGCTCCAGGGGGGGTGAGCAACGCGAGTGCAATCGGGTTGACCAAAGCGATCACCCGCCCACCGTGCCGGTGTGCCCAATCGGTCAAAGCATGGACGTCTTCTAGGACACCAAAAAAATTGGGTTGTGGTACCACCAACGCCACAAACTCCCCAGGCGCAGTCGGAAGAGTCGCAGGATCGATATGGCCCTGCACACGATCATAGTCTAGTGCTTCTAGGGTAATTCCCTGGGCACCAACAATGCTTTCCACCACCCGCCGATACGTTGGATGGACAGTGCGTGGCATCAAAATACGCCCTCCCTTGGTGCCATGCCGACGCATCGCATACAGGCGTACTGCCATCAGCACCGCTTCGGCGAGGGCTGAAGCACCATCGTACAGAGACGCATTCGATACATCCAAGGCCGTCAGTGAGGCCATCATGGACTGGTATTCGTACATGACTTGGAGCGTTCCTTGGCTCGCCTCTGCCTGGTAGGGAGTATAAGCAGTATAAAACTCACCACGGCTCACGATTTGCCACACCGCTGCGGGGATATGGTGATCGTAGGCACCTGCCCCCGCGAAGCACAAAGGTTCACCATCCAGGGCGGCGCGTTCCGACAGCAGACGGGCCATCTCCATTTCCGAGAGTGCCGATGGAACACCTGTGAGGGCTTGTGAGCGCAATTCGGCTGGGATTTCGCTGAACAGATCCTCTACGTGTTCGATGCCGATCGCATCGAGCATTTCTCGGAGATCTTCGCGGGTATGGGGTATAAAAGGCATGTTCGCTGGCCCTTGTGCCGACTTGGTCTAGTGTTCTTCCTCGGCGACCACTGCGGCGTAGTCGGCTTGATCCAACAAAGAGGCAAACTCGTCTGGCTGCGTGGGGCGCAACCGTAGGATCCAACCTGCTCCATAGGGATCCTGGTTGAGCAATTCGGGAGAGGCATCCAAGGTATCGTTGACGGCAATCACTTCCCCAGACATCGGGGCATAGATGTCAGACGCTGCCTTGACCGACTCCACTACGCAACACTCTTCTTCTGCTGCTACCGTTCGTCCGACCTCAGGCAGTTGGACATAGACCATATCCCCCAGCAATTCTACTGCGTGTGCTGTAATCCCAACGGTGATGCTATCGTCTTCTTCGCGACGAACCCATTCATGGGTCTTGGTGTATCGATACTCTGCCGATGCTTCGATCATCAGTGTCTCCGAGAAACCCCCCTTTTCGGGCGGTGATGAAAGGAGACGGTTTTGGGTAACCGTCATTGTTCAGGTGCCGATCTTTCCAGGCTGTCAGCCCCTACGGGCCTTGTTTTTCACAAGCCCCGCCTACAGGCGGGGGTGCTTGACTGCTTTACCTTTGAGAGACAAAAGGAGAGACAAAAGGAGAGACAAAAGGAAGATTTATGTCCAGTGGGATTTTCCAAAACGCACAAAAGGCGTTTTGACCACTCGGGCAGTCAGCCACTGGCCAGGGCGAACCTCCACATGACACTCGGTGGTCGTGGCAGCAGGAACACGCGCAAAGGCAATGGATCGACCCAGCGTAGGGGAAAATCCTCCACTGGTGACAATACCCTCGCCAACACCTGGCACCTTGACCGCATGACCATGTCGCATCATGCCACGCCCCTCTACGATCAACCCCACCAGCTTGTACGAAACCCCGACCGTGCGTTGTGCATCCAGGGCTGCGCGACCGACAAAGTCGCGCTCTCGGGGGACGAAAGCAACCGTCCACGCAAGACCAGACTCCAAGGGAGTCACGGTTTCATCCATGTCATTGCCGTAGAGGTTCATGCCTGCTTCTAGGCGCAGGGTGTCCCGCGCTCCCAATCCACACGGAACCACCCCAGCCGCCAACAGTGCTTTCCAGAAACCTGCGGCCTCTGCGCTGGGCAGTACCACTTCAAAACCCTCTTCGCCTGTGTACCCCGTCCGCGCCACAAACCAATCCTCTTCGCCCACACCTTCACCGATCTTTCCCTGAAAGGGGAGGAGCTGATCGGCTGCGCTCGACAGCGTGCCAGGGAGGACATTCAACGTCCGCATTCGGGCTTCTGGGCCTTGTACCGCGATCATGGCCAAATCAGTGCGCTCTCGCACGGCCACGCCAAACGCACTGGCGTGTGACTGTATCCAGGCCAGATCTTTGGTACGCGTCGAGGCGTTGACCACCAACCGAAACCAGTCCTCGGTGAGGAAATACGCGATGAGGTCATCCAACACATGGCCCTGCGTGTCCAATAGACAGGAATAGAGCGCCTTGCCGGGGGTGGTGAGACGAGCCACATCATTGGCCAGTAGTGTGCGCAAAAACGCACGCACCCGCAATCCATGCAAATCGACGACCGCCATGTGAGACACATCGAACATACCGGCTGCACGACGCACACGATGGTGCTCTTCGATCTGGGAACCATAGTGCAACGGCATGTCCCAACCAGCAAAATCGACCATTTTTGCGCCCGCGATCAGATGCTGGTCGTACAGGGACGTTTTATTACCCAAAAAGCCTCCGCAACTGCCAAGCACTCAGTGCTTTTGATTGTAGTATTAAATCCCTCCCCGATGATTCGGGGAGGGGCGAGCACAAAGTCAAAATACAGTACACAGACATGGATCTCAGTGGCGTACGCTGGCCGCCTCTCGTTCTGCTGCGTGTTGCACGAGACTCGGGACATCGAGAATAAGGGCCACCTTGCCGCTGCCCAAAATGGTTGACCCACCCACGCCACGGACAGACCCAAAGAGGGTCGACAATGGCTTGATCACCGTCTGAAATTGTCCCATCAGACGATCGACGATCAAGCCTACTTGACGACCCCCTGAACGCACCACCACGACGTTCTGACGTCGCACGGGGGGTTCGCGTCGGCCAAAGTAATCACGCAAATGGACACAAGGCAACACCGCACCACGTAGGTTCAGGCAATTTTGTGTTTTGGCGAGTTCAACGTCCTGTGCCGTGAATTCTCGGCATTCTGATACCATGTCGAGGGGTACTACATACTGCGCCTCTCCCACACCGACCAAGAAACCATCGATGATGGCCAGTGTGAGCGGAAGACGTAGGTAAATGGTCGTCCCTTCCCCAAGGCGGGTGTCAATGTTGATGTCGCCACGCAAGGCATCAATGTTGCGTCGTACCACATCCATCCCCACCCCACGCCCAGAAAGGTTGGTCACGGTTTCGTTGGTTGAAAAACCAGGCTCGAAAATGAGACGGCACAGATCAGCGTCCGACACCACTTGATCACGTTCAATCAGTCCTCGTTCTTCTCCGCGCTTCCGAATACGGGTCAAATCGAGTCCGCCGCCATCGTCGGCTACCACGATTACAATGGCACCTGCGTCATGGTAAGCATCCAAGATGAGGCGTCCTTGGGCTGGTTTGCCACGCGCCGCACGCACCTCCGCCGTTTCGATCCCGTGATCAATGGCATTGCGCACCAGATGGGTGAGTGGATCCCCGATTTGTTCGACCACCGTTTTGTCCAACTCGGTCTCTGCACCGTGGATGACAAGCTCAATCTCTTTGCCAACGTCCTTGCTGACATCCCTAACCACACGCTGGAATCGGGTAAAAGTGTCACCGATCTGTACCATGCGAAGCTGTAACGCCCCATTGCGCACCCCTTCTACCAAGCGTGCAACGGCAGCATTGGCCTCTTGCAGGGCGGCCGATCCATCCTGGCGTGCGAGCAGATCCGCACCCGCACTGGCAATGACCAATTCACTGATGATCTCAATGAGGGCATCCAGTTTGGTGGCATTCACCCGAAACGAGGATGCGTCAGCGATCTTGCGTTCCTTGACCCTGCGCTGGGTTGCGAGTGCTGCGGCAACCACTTCTGGATGCACCATCCCTTCGTCCACTACCACCGAGGAGCACATGGAGCGAAGCGTAGTGCGACGAGCCCCGCGTAGCCGTGAGGGCCGTACGTTTTGTCGATGTCCGCAGCCGTATCGCGGGCTGAGACAAAACGTAAGGCAACCGAGCACGGCGTAAAGCCATTTG
>CAIJYR010000210.1 GCA_903824965.1 uncultured Thiotrichales bacterium | reverse complement strand
CAAATGGCTTTACGCCGTGCTCGGTTGCCTTACGTTTTGTCTCAGCCCGCGATACGGCTGCGGACATCGACAAAACGTACGGCCCTCACGGCTACGCGGGGCTCGTCGCACTACGCTTCGCTCCATGTGCTCCTCGGTGGTGCGCCAAGCAGACCTTCTGGAGGCAATCTCTGACCAACGTTTAGTGACTCTGCTACTGAGTGGGTGTTCTGTCTGCTAGAAGAGCCTTGAGGCGATCGATTTCTGCACTGTGCTTTTGTAAGGTTGCATCTTTCTCTTCTAATGCTTTTAGCGCCGCTTCTTCCCTTGCTAATGCCTCTTCTAGCTCACCTCGCATAGTGTTTTGTTCCCTTATGAAGTTTTGACGTGCCTGGTATGCGTGGTAGTCACGTTCTTTCTCGGAGAACCTTTGCAATGTGCTCATGGCTTGCCTCATTTCTTTGGTATTCATCCAATCGGGTAATGTTTTATCGTCAAATTGATCAGCTTTTTTGAAGAACTGTAGCCATCGCTGCTGTTCGTTCTCGATATACTGAGTAGAGAATTTCTCTAACTCAAAGAGCCAGATTCCCCCGTGGTCAGTCAAGATTCGAGATTTCTCATCGCGTAATTTGTACACATGGAGGTAATTGTTATCAGTTTTGATCAGATTCTTGCCGATCAACCAGATGGCGTAAGTCGGCTTCAGCAGGCGATAGTCGTATCCACTTTGTAATTGCTGGCTATGAATATCAGACCAATTGTAGATGATACGGGCTGGCAAATTCTCGTAAGCATGTAACTGGATCTCTACTTGGTATATCTGATCGTGATCATCCTTAGCTTTCACATCAACAACACTAAGTTTATCGTCGATAAATTCACGATCGTTATACGGATTTAGAATATCAACCGTTGTAATGGGAGTTTTGAGTTCACCCACCAGCGTAGCATTCAGAAAGTGAATCAGAAGATTACGGTTTTCTTCTGACCCAAGCAATGCCTTAAACACGCAATCAACTTTTGGATCTATGCGATGTTGCATTGGGTTCCTGTCTTTGATTTCATCAATTGATGAACATTTTCACGACACCATCCGCATGATTTGTGTTGCTGCGAACACCTTGCCATTTCTCGCACGGAATCCTTTTGCTGCAAGGGTAACAGCAATCTTCCGAAGGCTGAGCTGATCACGATGGAGGCAGCGTGCCTCGGAGAGCACAGCTTGCTCGGCATCGTTGTCCACCAGGGTGATTCCATCCGCTAGGAGTGTTTTCCCGTAGGGCACACCACCCACCAATTCGCCCTTGGACTTTTTGTATTGCATGGCGGAGGACACGCGCTCCGAGATTTGGTCGCGCTCAAACTCGTTCAGGACAGCCATCATGCGGAACACCATGCGACCTGACGCCGAAGTAGTATCGATCTTTTCGGAGATGGACACCAGATCCGCGCCTATTTTGAGCAGGTGATCGGCGATGTCCAACATTTGGCGGGTCGATCGGGACAGGCGAGACAGCGAGTGGACCACGAGGGCATCGCCCTTCCTGACGACGGCTAGGGCTTGGGCAAGCCCAGGGCGGTCAATTTTGGCCCCTGAGAGGCCCGCATCGGCGAAGGTAGGGGTGTGTAGGGGGTAGCCGTTTAAATCGGCCCAGGAGGCAATCCTGGCGGTCTGAGTGGCAAGCGAGACGCCGGTAGTCGCTTGCTCTTCGGTGGAGACGCGAACGTATCCGATTGCACGCATCTTGTTGTCTCGTATTTTGTGGGGTTGCCCTGTGGTGACAGGGCTTATTCCCATGTTCTCCGCGTGGAGATAGGTGTTACGAAGGATGTCCCTCGTAACACATTTTACCTAGAAAAAAGACAGGATCCCGCCAAAAATCCAACACCTCAAACCCCACTCTTAGAGTGCATTTCTGTACAACTGGACTTTAAACCTAGTGCAGTGAGTGGTTTTCCTCGTCGGTGTCATTATCACCGCTGACAGGTTCTGCAACGAAACCCACAAGTACAAAACCCTTTTTATGATCTGTCTTTGGATGCTTCCCGATCGCACCCCAATACTCGACCATGCCACCTTGGTGCTGAAAGCGTAGATGTACCCTGCCTTGCTGTGTGCCGTCTAGGAACCGATTGGAGTCTATCCGTACAAGCCTGGCTTGCGGAAACTTCTGGTTGAACTTGTCGTCTGCAAGCAATGCGTCATTCACCGCTTGAATAATCTTTTGTTCAGTGGGTGTAAGCGTTGCTTTTTCTTCCAGGGCACCATCGAGGAGCACATGGAGCGAAGCGTAGTGCGACGAGCCCCGCGTAGCCGTGAGGGCCGTACGTTTTGTCGATGTCCGCAGCCGTATCGCGGGCTGAGACAAAACGTAAGGCAACCGAGCACGGCGTAAAGCCATTTG
>CAIJYR010000209.1 GCA_903824965.1 uncultured Thiotrichales bacterium | reverse complement strand
CGATTCATGCAGTTACCAGTGCTGGTTTTGAATTAAAAGCATTTCTGTTTGTCCTGGCTCACAGCTTTCAATTCGCAGCCTGAAATATCATATTTCTTATGCGGTCTTCGTCGCCTGATAGGTGGCAACTTGGGTTATGTAATAAATTGGGGAATATTTTGAGAGGGACTCCGTGTGTATCCAGTTATCGGGAATGGAAAATAGCGCATCTTGAGAATAGTAATTGGGAAGTCTCAGCAACAGTTGAACACGATTAAAAATCCACACTTGTTTATATACAGGTAGACCAACATAAAACCAAACCATTAGTATTGTGACTATCAAAATAAGCACAACGTTTCTTTTTCTAAAGACAGACATAGACTACCTAACCTATAGAAATTCGGAGCAGAACCGCCAATGCGCTGACCAAAGCCACAGTGTTTAATAGTATACTAAACATCAGACAAAATCCAACCCGACCAGCCATAGGGGTTGATCGGTAGCATCAAACGCAGACCAGAGATCTGCATAACGCACACCCGTTATGGGATGACGGAGATCAGGCGCGAGGTCAGCGAGCGGTTTGAGCACAAAGGCATAGCGTGTAATTTCTGCACGCGGGAGGATCGGACAGGTACTGACCTGATTGCCATAGAGGAGGAGATCGATGTCCAAGGTTCTAGGGGAGTAAGGTTCGCACTGGCGTACTCGGCCATGGCGATCTTCCAAAGCACGTAGCATCCCCTGCAGGACGGTTGGTTCGAGATCGGTCTCGAAGGCGGCCACCAAGTTCAGAAAAGGATCGCCCTGAAATCCGATGGCTGCGCTTTGGTACACCGGTGATAACTGCAAGGCACAAAAACACGCACCCAGTGCCTTTACCGCAACAGGAAGATGGTAGAACGGATCGATGTTGGAACCCAAACTTAGGTAGGCAGTGACCATGCACAGGAAACGCTAGGCTAGATGACTGCGTTCAATGAGTACCCCGACATCTCTGGCACCGCGTATGGCACCGAGTTTGTTGACCCGCACCCGCACCCAAGAGACCGGAAACTCGGCAAGCAAGAGGGCTGCAATACGCTCGGAGAGCGTTTCGACCAACTGAAACGCACTGCCTTCTACAAACTCGATGATGCGCTTGGCAATGGCCTTGTAATCGAGGGCATCGGCAATGCAATCGGTGGCAGCGGCACGCCTGACATCGGTGGCTAGGTCGAGATCGATGGACACCGTTTGCTTGATGGTGCGTTCCCAATCAAACACGCCGATGACTGTATCGACCCTTAGATCATGAATGAATACGAGATCCACAGCAATCTCCGCTACAATGCACACTCCAAAATCTATTCAAACCCCAGGGGCCCTACTCTGCATGATCCTTCTCTCTGTCCTGCTTGTGGTTTTCGCCTACCTGCTTGGATCGGTCGCGACCGCCATCGTTGTCTCTCGGCTGATGGGTCTGCCTGATCCGCGTTCCCAAGGATCAGGGAACCCAGGTGCCACGAACGTCTTACGGCTTGGCAACAAAAAGGCAGCTGCCTTGACCTTGCTTGGTGACAGCCTCAAGGGTCTTCTGCCCGTGGTGCTGGCCAAAGCACTAGGGCTTCCGTTAGAAGGCCAAGCCCTGGTTGCCCTGGCCGCTTTCCTGGGCCATCTCTATCCCATTTTCTTTGGGTTTCGGGGTGGCAAAGGCGTGGCGACGGCATTGGGCGTACTGCTTGGGCTTGCTCCCCTGCTCGCACTCTGTGCGGTAGCGACCTGGCTTGTGGTGTTCGCCCTCACTCGCATTTCTGCGGTGGCGGCGCTCACAGCGGCCAGCATTGCGCCTCTTTGTGCGTGGTGGCTTGCGCTTGGGGAAGCGGTGATCCTAGGCACCCTGACGATGACGATGCTCACCATTTGGCGTCATCGGAGCAACCTCCGTGCCTTACTCACCCAAAAGCGGGCCTAAGGAATGCCTGGGGTGCTTGATGGGCATCCTCGAAGGTCACGATTTCCCACGCTTTTGTGTCTGCCATGAGCGCACGCAACAAGCGGTTGTTCAGCGCGTGACCCGACTTGTAGCCACTGAAGGAACCGATCAGGCTGTAGCCGAGCAGGTACAGATCGCCCACAGCATCCAGTACCTTGTGTTTGACGAACTCATCTTCGTAGCGCAACCCGTCTTCGTTCAAAATCCGGTAGTCGTCCACGACGATGGCGTTGTCAAGACTGCCACCGAGGGCGAGGTTGTTCTCCCGCAGGTACTCGATGTCCCGCATAAACCCAAAGGTGCGGGCGCGGCTTACCTCTTTGACAAACGAGGTGGTAGAAAAATCCACCACCGCCTCCTGATGGCGCACCTTGAATGCTGGATGATCAAAATCAATGGTAAAAGAAACCTTGAAACCATCGTACGGATCAAAACGTACCCATTTGTCTCCATCGCTGATTTTGATCGCACGACGGATGCGTATAAACTTTTTGGATTTATTCTGATCTTCGATGCCTGCCGACTGAATCAGAAAGACAAACGGCCCCGCGCTCCCGTCCATGATGGGAACCTCTGAAGCACTGAGATCAATGTACGCATTGTCAATCCCCAAGCCCGCCATGGCTGACAACAGGTGCTCAACGGTTGAGATCCGCACACCATCTTTTTCCAACGTAGTAGACAAGCGTGCGTCGCCGACGTACTCACTACGGGCGGGGATCTCAACCGGCACCTCTGTGTCAATACGCCGAAAGACAATCCCCGTATCCGCCGCCGCAGGCCGCAATACCATGAACACCTTGTCTCCCGTGTGCAGTCCAACCCCGGTCGCCCGAATGACGTTCTTCAACGTACGTTGTTTTATCATTATCTCCCCACGAAAAGTGAGCGTTCACATCCCCCGATGGTAATGCTAGCACACCTCGGGCGTCTTCCGGCAAGTCCATCGTTTGTTTGTTTCAGTCCGCGCTGACCGGAAGCCCGCGAGAAGCCCTTGAAGCGCCTGCTGAGTCTGTTCAAACCCCGCCTGAAGGCGGGGAGTAGTTGACGGGCGCACAGCGGAGCATTCTACCCAAAGGAGGACGAGCACGCCATCCTCTCGGGGTATTCCGAACTGACTCCCTCCTCCTCACTCCGACTGACGACGCAAGAAAGTCGGAATATCCAGATAATGCTCTGCGGCAGGGGGCGCAGTGGGTTCGGGGGCGGGTGTACCTGTACCCTGCGTGCTTGCAGCACGTCGTCCGCCCGCAGAACGCTCGTAGTGTCGGGGGGTGTTGTCGACGACGATGTGGGGCTTCGCAGGCTCCTGGCCGAGACCTGTCGCTACCACGGTGACACGCATTTCATCGGTCAGTTCCTCTTCGATGGAGGTACCGACGACGACAAAGGCATTCTCCGAGGCATATTCTTTGATGATGTCGCCTACTTCGTAGAACTCTCCGATCGAGAGGTTCGCGCCGGCAGTGATGTTGATGAGCACCCCGCGTGCCCCTCGGAGGTTGATATCATCGAGCAAGGGGCTTGCTACGGCTTCTTCGGCGGCCAAGCGTGCGCGATCTTCGCCGGTGCCGCGTCCGGTACCCATCATCGCCATGCCCATCTCTGCCATTACCGTGCGAACGTCTGCAAAGTCCACATTGATGAGACCCGGATTTGTGATCAGGTTGGCGATGCCTTGCACTGCCCCCAACAATACATTGTTGGCGTTCTTAAAGGCTTCTAAGAGGCTTGTCCCCTTGCCATAGGCTGCGAGCAGTTTTTCGTTGGGAATCGTAATGAGCGAATCCACATACTGTGTGAGTTGCCGAATGCCTTCTTGGGCCACCTCCATACGCCGACGTCCCTCGAACGCAAAGGGTTTGGTGACGACGGCCACGGTGAGGATCCCCATATCGCGTGCCAACTGGGCTACCACAGGGGCAGCCCCTGTGCCGGTTCCGCCGCCCATCCCTGCCGTGATAAACAGCATATCCGCACCGCCGATGATCTCCATGATGCGTTCACGATCTTCTCCGGCGGCCTGGCGTCCCACCTCTGGGTTGGCACCTGCCCCCAACCCCTTGGTGAGGTTGGCGCCAATCTGGAGATGAATGAGCCGCTCCGATTTGTTCAGTCCGTTGAGTGCCTGAGCATCGGTGTTGACGCAAATAAAATCCACACCGTTAATGTTGGACGTGAGCATGTGCTGAACGGCGTTGCCGCCCCCGCCTCCCACACCCATGACTTTGATCACTGCATTCTGGTTCGCAGTGTCCGCGTAGGCATATGTCGTTGCCATAGTCGTATTACCCCTTCAGTCATCAATGTCTGGTTTAATTCGGACTGTGTCTGTGTTCTTTGGTACCGCTACGCAGTGGTTAGAAATTGCCCTGAAACCATCCCCTGAGACGACGGAGTACCCCACGAACACCCAGCGTACCCCCTGCATCCGGGATGACGGCATTGCGTGCCTCTGCCCCAAACATCAACAATCCCACACCGGTTGCATAGGCAGGGTTGTTGATGACGGAATAATCACCGAGAATGCTTTGGGAACGCTGTGGTGTGCCTAAGCGTGCGGGCATTCTAAAAATCTGTTCCGCCAAATCGATGATCCCTGGCATTTGTGACGTTCCACCCGTGAGTACCAACCCTGCGGGGATTCTGCCCTCAAAACCGCTACGCTGCAACTCGGCCTGTACCAACTTTAGCAATTCCTCAACGCGCCAATGCATGACTTCTGCCAAAGAACGGCGCAGCAGTTGGCGCGGTGGACGATCGCCGACGCTTGGCACTTCGATCAGTTCTTCGGGTTCCATCCAATCGGGCATGGCACATCCGTAGCCGATTTTAATCTCTTCTGCGTTATGGGTGGGCGTTCGCTGGTAGACGGCAATGTCGCTTGTGACCTGATCGCCTGCTACGGGAATGACCCCCGTGTGGTGAATAAAACCCTCCGAGAAGACTGCGATATCGGCGGTGCCCCCCCCAATGTCCACCAAGCAGACCCCGAGGTTTTTTTCGTCCTCCGACAGCACTGCGTGACTGGAGGCGACGGGGCCTAGGATGAGGTCGTCGACTTCCAGGTTACAGCGTTGGATGCACTTGACGACGTTGTACGCGGCACTTTCGGAGCCTGTGACGATGTGTACCCGTGCCTCTAAGCGCACCCCTGACATGCCGATGGGGTCGCGAATGCCTTCTTGTTTATCGATCACAAACCCTTGGGGAAGAATCTGGAGAACCTTGCGATCGGCGGGAATCGCGACCGCGCGAGCGGCATCGATCACGCGATCCACATCCAAGTTTGTGGCTTCCTTGTCACGGATGGGAACGACCCCATGAGAATTGAAGCTACTGATATGACTGCCTGTGATCCCAGTGTAGACCGAATGGATCTGGCAGCTGGACGCTGACTCTGCCTCTTCGATCGCACGCTGAATGCTTTGGATGGTGGCTTCAATGTTCACCACCACGCCTTTGCGTAGCCCTCGGGAGGGATGCGTGCCAACCCCCAGGATGTTGATGATCCCATCCCCACGCACTTCCCCTACGACTGCAGCGACCTTGGACGTACCAATGTCCAGGGCTACGATGAGTCTTTCTTCTACTTTCCTCGTCATTGCTTTCCCCGCACCCATCACAAATGGTCAGATGACTTTTCTTGGTGATCACCAGCCGCTCGAGCAGGATGATTCGTCTTTGGTGGCATACTGCTCCAGCCGACCGCAAAACCGTTAGAATAACGTAGATCAACACGTCCAATACGATCCGCTTGGGAGGCTAACGCCGAAGGATACACGCGGATGAACCGTGCCAATCGAGAGTCTGCCTCTTTTGCCCCCAACAGCAGTCGGATACCATTGTTCAGGGTAATGATCCAAGCGCGTCGCTCGTCCACGGTCAGTGCGGTTACATGCAACTGAAGGGGCGCAAAAACCTGATTCAAACGATGCAAATGGCCCAGCATATCAAAAGCAGCCTCCTTTGGCCCGTCGAGCGTCGGAAGACCTGTAGGGTAGGTGGCGGAATCGGGAGAGAACACCTCTCCGCGCATGTTGATCAACCCACCGGGTATCCCACTCGGCATCCAACGCGCTACAGGGACTTGCTCTACGACGGTAATACGTAGGGTATCGGGCCACAGACGGCGCACATTGGCGTCATCCACCCAGGGGAGGGCCATCGCAGCCTTGCGCACATCCCGCAGATCGACCCGCAGAAAGCCACCCGTTGCCACCGGAATGATGGTCTGTTCCAAAAGACTCGAATCAACATGGTGTAAATCGCCCACCACCCGTACATCCTTGACCGGAAAGGTCATGGGATTTGCGAGCATCCGTAGCCCTGTATCCAACCCCCAAACCACTGCACCGACCAGGGCAAGTTCCAGGGGAACCCACCACAGGAAGGAGATTTTCCAACCACGACGCCTATTTTTGCGACGCCACAGCAGATTTCGCAGCCACTGTTGGATGGCGTGTCCGTTCCGCCGCACCGAAGGCGTGGTGCCATAGGAACCACCCGTAACCGCCATTTCAGACCCTCGTAGGAGGGACGTGAGGGATTTTGGGGCTACTGTCGAGGCTGGTTTCAAGGATGCGAACAACCAAGGCATCGAAGTCAATCCCCGCAGCACGGGCCGCCATGGGCACTAGACTGTGATCGGTCATTCCGGGCACGGTGTTCACCTCCAGCAGCCAGAACGCCCCTTTCGCATCGCGCATCACATCTATCCGCCCCCAACCACGGCAACCCAGAGACGCAAACGCACGCAGTGCCAACTGTTGCACCGCTGTTTCGTCTTCGGCGGACAACCCACAGGGCAGACGGTATACCGTATCGTCTGCTTCGTACTTGGCATGGTAGTCATAAAAATCCCGTGCAGCCTCGAGACCAATCACTGGCAAAGCCACGCCATTCAGTATCCCCACGGTATACTCCTGACCGACTATCCAACGCTCTGCAATAACCTCGGCATCGAGCGCGGCGGCCTTGGCGTAGGCCGCTGCCAAAGCAGCCGATTCGTTTACGCGTGTTATACCGAGACTGGATCCTTCTCGGGAAGGTTTGATCGCGAGTGGCAGGCCCAACGTTGCTACCACCTGACGTAGGTCAGTCGTTTCTGTCAGTACCTGGAAGGCTGGGGTCGGCAATCCTACGCCTGCCCAGAGCTGTTTGGTGCGACCTTTGTCCATGCCAAGAGCCGATCCCAAGACGCCACTGCCGGTATAGGGCAGTCCGATCAGATCCAGGCCGCCTTGTAACGTGCCATCTTCGCCGCCTCGACCGTGGAGCGCAATAAAAACCCGATCGAAACGTTCTGGGAGGAGTTGCGCCAAGACGTTCCCCCCAACATCCATCCCGACCGCATCGACCCCACGACGTTGTAAAGCTGCTAAGACGGCAGCACCGCTCTTGAGCGACACGGCACGCTCGCCGGAGGTGCCGCCCATCAAGACCGCGACGCGTCCAAAGGGGTGATCAGTAACCAAGGGAACAAGATTCTTCATCAGTGTCTCCGTTTGTTTCAATCCACACCCTGATCACATATCAAGGGCGATGAGCAAAAGACAGGTTTCTCACCTCTCTTGGGCTCACAAGTGCCGATCTTTCCCGGCTGCCAGCCTTTACGGGCCTTGTGACTTTAGTACCTGTGCAGGATCTTTGCGAGAAGCCTTTAGAAAAGGGCGATGGACGGATCCCTCGCGAATCGTCGGTTCCCCCACCATGTGCACTTCGGTGAATAGTCGTATTCCGTGCAGTTGTTCTACACGGTTTTGGATGCGAACAATCAGGGATTCAATGTCTGCTGCGGTTGCCTCGCCTGCATTGAGGATGAAATTGGCATGGAGGGCAGAAACACAAGCGCCGCCCTCGCTCACGCCCTTCAAGCCGCTTGCTTCGATGAGACGTGCTGCATAGTCCCCTTCGGGGTTGCGAAAGGTAGAACCTGCACTTGCGAGTCCAATGGGTTGAGTGCGTGCACGCTGTTCTAAAAGCAACCGAATGCGCTCAGCACCACGTTCATCGACGGCGGGTTGGAAATGCAGCCGTGCTGCGACGAACCATTCTGCTCCTGCTTCTCGTGCGTGGTTCGGTTGCACCGAGCGATATCCTACCTGAAAATCGGCGGGGGTACGGGTACGCGCTCGACCTATGCGATCGAGGGTGGTGACTTCTTCGACCAAAGCCCAGGTTTCGCCCCCGAAGGCACCCGCATTCATCGCCAAAGCGCCGCCCAAGGTGCCAGGAATGCCCCCAAAAAATTCCCCGCCCGTCAAACCCTGACGCGCAAGCAGACGCGCGAGTCGTGCACAGGACATCCCCGCGCCGACCTGTATCCGCGATCCAGGCAACCACGTGACATCGTTCAAGACACCGGCCATCGCAATGACCGTGCCTCGAAAGCCTCCATCACGCACCAGCAGGTTGCTGCCGAGTCCGATCCACAACAAAGGCTCCTCTGGGGGCAAGTGGCGCAAAAACAGCGCCAAGTCTTCCTGATCGGCAGGTACATAGAGACGATCCGCAGGCCCACCCACCCGCCAAGTGGTATACCCCGCAAGCGGTTCGTTGTGGCGCAGTTCGCCGCGTAACGCAGACTTTTCCATCAATTTTCCATCAATCCACGCAATCCACGCAAACCATCGTCTCAACAGGCCAGCGTGTGACCAACTGTGCAGCCACGCCCCCAATGTCTCCGGCCCCCAGGGTCAACACAATGTCACCGTCCTGCAAGATGTTTTCTAGGGCAAGGGGCAGGTCGCTGCTTCGCTCCACGAACACCGGATCGACGCGACCTCGGGTGCGAACGGCACGCGAAAGTGTGCGCCCATCCGCACCGGCAATGTGCGCCTCACCCGCCGAATAGACCTCGGTAAGCACCAAGGCATCCACTTCGGAGAGTACCGCCGCAAAATCTTCAAACAAATCACGGGTACGCGTATAGCGATGGGGCTGAAAGGCCACGACCAAACGGCGTGTGGGCCACCCTCCCCGAACGGCCGCAATCGTTGCCGCGATTTCGCGGGGATGGTGTCCGTAATCGTCGATCAGCAACACGGTTCCGTTGGGGGTGCTTACCTCTCCGGCGATCTGAAAACGACGACCAATTCCATCGAAGGAAGCGAGCGCCGCCACGATGGTGCTGTCTGCGACACCGACCTCGCGTGCGATGGCGATGGCAGCCAGTGCATTCAACACATTGTGGCGTCCTGGCAGGTTGAGGGTTACGGCCAAGGGCAGTCTATTGTCCCGCTGGAACACCTGGAAACAGGTACGTGTCCCTGTTTGCACGATCTGATCGGCCCAAAGATCCGCCGTGTTCTCCAAACCGTAGGTCAGAACGGGACGTGTAACTTTTGGCAGAATCTCGCGTACCCCAGGATCGTCTATACACAATACCGCGAGACCATAAAAGGGCAAATGGTGCAAAAACTCCACAAAGGCATGGCGCAACCGCACCATGTCACCACCGTAGGTCTCCATGTGATCGGCATCGATGTTGGTCACGATGGCCATCATAGGCGTGAGGTATAAAAACGACGCATCACTTTCATCGGCTTCGGCGACCAAATAGTGCCCTGCGCCAAGACGTGCGTTGGTGCCGACGCTGTTCAGTCGTCCGCCGATCACAAAAGTCGGATCCAATCCGCCCCGTGCGAGCACTGAGGCGATGAGGCTTGTGGTGGTGGTTTTTCCATGGGTGCCTGCGACTGCGATGCCATGGCGAAAGCGCATCAACTCCGCCAACATTTCCGCCCGTGGTACCAGGGGGACACGACGTGCCCGTGCTTCCAGCACTTCGGGGTTGTCGGTGTCGACAGCACTCGAAACGACGACCACATCGGCTTCTCTCGCCCGCATGGCTGCGTGACCGATGCCGACCTTTGCGCCAAGATGAACCAAGTGGCGTGTCATGGCATTTTCTTTGAGGTCTGAGCCGCTGACGTAGTACCCCAAATTGAGCAGTACCTCTGCGATACCCCCCATCCCCGCGCCGCCGATCCCGACAAAGTGGATGGATCGAATACGCCGCATGGCAAGCGGTGCCGAGGAGGATGGTTCGGTATCTTCGTTGGTACCCATCAATGACCCCGTATTGTGTGGATTGGCTGTTATAGAAAGCAATTCTGGTTTTTTGGTGGCTTATCGATGATGCTTCGTGACAGAACGCTCGAAAACGGCCAACAGCTCTGCGACCACCAGGGCGGTTGCCGTGGGTTGTGCAACCGTTCGGGCACATTCTCCCATGGAGCGTAGGCGTTCTGGAGCATTGCTAATGCTCTCGATAATCTCCAGCAATCGATCCGCATGTAGGCTGGATTGTGGCAGGAGTACGGCGGCCCCTGCATCCACCAGAAGGCCTGCATTGCGGGTTTGGTGATCATCGACCGCATGGGGATAGGGCACCAAGATCGATCCCACGGATGCGGCGGCGACCTCTGCTACGGTCAATGCTCCTGATCGGCACAACACCAGATCGGCCCATTGATACGCTGCTGCCATGTCGACCACAAAGGGTTCGATGCGTGCTACAACCCCAGCCTCTTGGTAGGCGGCTTGGGTGGACTCCAACAAAAGCCCGCCGCTTTGGTGCCACACGATGGGCCGTTTTTCGAGGGGGAGGCGTGCCAATGCGACTGGTAAAGCCCTGTTGAGTGCGGTAGCGCCCTGGCTTCCGCCGAGTACCAACAGATGCCAGTTTTCTTGCCCACCCTCTGCTGTTGCTTTGCGGGGTTCTGTTGCAAGGGCTGCGATTTCGGGCCGTATGGGGTTGCCGGTCAGCACGACCGACTGTGTGGCTGGAAAGGTGTTTGGGAACGCGACCAAGACCCGTTTTGCCAGACGTGCAAGCAAGCGATTTGTGAGACCGGCTATCGAGTTTTGTTCGTGGATCACGAGCGGACGGCGCAACAACCAGGCAGCCACTCCCCCTGGCCCGGTCGCAAAGCCACCCATGCCAAGCACCACATCGGGTTTCACGCGGTGTACGGCCAGAAGCGCCTCCCACAGAGCGCGGAGCAAGCGCCAAGGGGCCATCCAACCGATGGATTTTTTGCCACGCAGTCCTGTCACCGTGACCCACTCGACCGGGTAGCCTGCTTCTGGCACAAGACGTGCCTCCAGACCAGTGCGGGTACCCATCCACACCACTTCAACGCCGAGAGACCGCAAACGATGCGCGACCGCCAACGCCGGAAAAACATGGCCACCCGTACCCCCTGCCATCACCAATACACGCCGTAGCTTTGTGGATTGTGTGGAAGTCATTGCGTAGCGATCTCCGTTTTGCGGGGTTTGGCGGAGCAATCGGTGATTTCTCCGGCGGCACGCAACAACAACGCCATTGCGATGCAGGTAATGGTGATGCTGGATCCACCATAGCTCATCAGGGGGAGCGTCAATCCTTTGGTCGGTAAAATACCCATATTCACACCGATATTAATAAAAGCCTGAAATCCAATCCAGATAGCAACGCCATAGCACAAATAGGCAGCGAAGAAATTGCCGTCTTCCGTTGCCCGTCCTGCGATGGTAAAAATCCGCCACACCACAAAAGAAAACAGGCCAACGACCAACAAAACCCCAGCAAACCCCAATTCCTCGGCAATGACGGCGAACAGAAAATCGGTATGTCCTTCTGGTAGATAATGTAGCTTCTGGATGCTACCACCGAGTCCCACGCCAAGCCACTCGCCCCGCCCGAATGCAATCAAGGCTTGTGTCAACTGGTATCCTTTTCCAAAGGCATCTTGCCACGGATCTAAGAAGGATAGGACTCGCTTGAGGCGATACGGTGCGAGTACGGCCAAGGCCAGCAGACCAAACACGACAGGGAACAACAAGACTACAAATTGCCAAATCCGGACGCCAGCAAGAAACAATACGCCCATGCTGACGGTCAATACGACCACCGAGGTTCCGAAATCGGGTTCTAACAACAGTAGGAAGACGATCAAGCCGAGCACCAACAGTGGCTTAATAAATCCCCAAATGGATTTTTGTACTTCGTGGCTGCGCCGTACCACATAGCCGGACAGGTATAAAATAGAAAACAATTTCACAAACTCGGAGGGCTGGACAGTCAGAGGGCCAACCCCAAGCCAACGGGAGCTTCCATTGACATTGCGTCCGATGCCAGGCACCAAAACCACCACCAGGAGCACCATGCTAGACAAAAGCAAATAGGGCCCCATGCGTTCCCAGAAACGCAAGGGCAAGCGCAAGACCTGCCAACCCACAGCCAACCCTAGACCGACATAAATCCCCTGCCGAATCAAGAAATAAAAGGGATTTCCGTTGTGATCGGAGGCTATGCTGATGGAGGCAGAACCGACCATGATGAGGCCCAGCAAAACCAGCCCGAGCAGTCCCGCCAACAAGGGCTGATCGATGGGAACGCGACGTAACAGAACGGCATCAGCACCACTCACAGGAAACTCCAAAACGATATACCATGCGTATTTTCTTCTGCTTTTGACGGTAGGATCAAACCCCTTCTCCGATGAATTGGGGAAGGGACAGGGGGTTGCGTTTTTGATTTATCATTCCTTTGTTTCTGTTATTGGTTTGTATCCGTTTGATGGCGCTTGTAGCAGCTGTGTCAGAGCGTCGGCGCATATTTTCTCCGCCATCTTGGAGGATCTCATCAGAAAATCTTGATTGATACGAGCACTTTCTATAATTGCATTGCAAGCGGCCATTAACGATATTGTATTCATCGTAAGTGTTAGCACAGGCACTTGATGCATCCCAGGCTTTTCTTCTACATCGCGTGCAGAAACAAATCCAGGCTTTTCTTCTACATCGCGTGCAGAAACAAATGTCAACTTGGAGTTTGGATAGCCAAGTTGGACGACACCAAGGCCATCCACATAGACCTCTGTAGGGGGGGTATCGGTCCCAATTAGGACGACAGCGTCACCACCACAATTCACTTTTGTCGTGGTTGGATTAGACATAGCAACCTTCCGTTTTGGAGAGGGAGAAAGGAGGTGCATAGCATGCATTCTTGATTACATATTGTCTTATAATATAATCCGAGTTCGCCACTTCTGTTGCAAGATCCTTGATCGCATGTAGATAATTATCGTTCCTTTTGCTATCTATTCTGGTCTGGTGCGGAGCCAGATTCTCGTCAGCAAAAGACTTGGCAAATAACCCCTTCGGTGATTTGTCGGCTGTCTCGTCCAGAAACTTACTGTAAGGTACGAATCTCACAATCAGCGTCACATCAAACGCAGCAGCCAGTTTAAGTAAGGTACGGATGGAATGTTTTCCGTACTCAGGGTCTTCTAACCTGGCGATCGTCGCCTTCGTCATGGAACCACCGCATTGCTTAGCCAAATCCTCCTGGGACAAACCACGAAGCGTTCTGTTGACAAGTATTTGGTATGCTAGCCCATGATCTATGTTGGCTTCAACATATGCGTTTCGGTAGTCCAGTTCACGCAGTTTCGCAGCAATCGAATCCCTGATGCTTACAGAAGCATCGGCAGGTGTGGAGGCAGAGATCGTCTTCGATGCTGTCCCATCTTCCTCTGGCTTGGTCACAGGCATTTCTTGGAATGAATTCATTGTCTTTCTCCTTGGCACACAATAATATTGTAAATCTCTTTCCTACTGTATCAAGATACCCAAGTGGCCTGTATTGCGTATCATTGGCCTTAAAACGGATTTCATGTAGTTCATAATTTTCTAACGAGGAGCACATGGAGCGAAGCGTAGTGCGACGAGCCCCGCGTAGCCGTGAGGGCCGTACGTTTTGTCGATGTCCGCAGCCGTATCGCGGGCTGAGACAAAACGTAAGGCAACCGAGCACGGCGTAAAGCCATTTG